>DAOVZV010000323.1 GCA_030634925.1 Sulfurovum sp. | reverse complement strand
TATCCGTTCTAGTTCTTCTTCTATGGTGGGGTTTGGTGGACGGACTATTACCAATCATCCTGCCAAATATATCAACTCTCCACAGACAAAGCTATTTAATAAATCTCAACTTTTGTATGGATATAATCTTGCCAAAGAGGGGATATATAAAAACAAAAAGATTATCATCTGTGAGGGTTATTTGGATGTGGTGTTGTTCCATCAGGCAGGATTTGTAGAGGCAGTTGCTAGTATGGGTACAGCACTTACAAGCGAACATCTGCCATTATTGAGAAAGGGTGAGCCTAAGGTTATATTGGCTTATGATGGTGATAATGCAGGTATTCAAGCTGGTATCAAGGCATCACAGATGTTGTCTATAGCAGGGTTTGATGGTGGTATTGTACTATTTCCTGATGGTCAAGACCCAGCAGATTTGATAGCCAATGGAGAGAGTGATAATGTAGCAAAGCTATTGCGTGATGCTAAACCATTTATCCCATTTGTATTGGAGATGATAGTATCAGGATATGACCTCAATGACCCACGAGCCAAAGAGGCAGGATTTGGAGCAGTCAAGCAGTATCTCGATGAGTTTAGTGATATTATCAAAGAGGCTTATATCCCTATGTCTGCTACACTTTTGGGGATTAATCCATCATTTTTTGGAGGTCAAACTTCTCTGCCACAAGCTAGAGATAATTTTACAGTACAACGAGATGATGTGACTCATCTAAGTATCATCAAGACGCTTATAGAGTATCCACAATATATAGACAATGTACTAGATGTGATGGATATAAGTATGTTTGGTCGTTATAGTGAGCTTTTTGGTGCTTTGATTAGAGGAGAGAATAGCCATCAATCTCTTGTGGGATTGAGCATAGATGTAGGTATTGAGGTGATGAGTGAAGATGAGCTAAATGCTTCTATGATAAATCTGCTTACTCTATATTATAGAGAGAAACTAAAAACTATACCAAGGGATATGAATATGCCTAGTACTCAAAAGGTATTTTTGGTCAAGAAGATAAAGATGGATATACTACCAAGACTCAAAAGAAAAGAGTTGGTAGCGTATCCTGATGGTTGGTAGATTAGTCTGTTATATATGAACAGCAATAATCAGTGATACTCTTTACAGATACTTCAAATTGGCTATTGGCAGGAACATCAAATGCTTCTCCTCCTTTGATGCTTATCCATTTGTCACTATTGGGTAATTTGACATCTAGTTCTCCTGCTGTTATCTCCATAAGCTCTGCTAACTCTGTACCAAACTTATAATCTCCTATTTGCATAAAGCCCAATGTCTTTTTTGTCCCATCTGCCAATATAATAGTACGGCTTGTGACTGCTCCATCAAAATAGCTATTTCCCTTTAACTCTACTGTTACATCTTTGAAATTACTCATATATGTTCCTTTTGTATTTATGTGAGATTATATCTAATTTGATATAATTTGTAAAATAGTTAAAGGTCTATGATGAATAGTGATGAGATATATATGCAGTTGGCTATAGATAAGGCATGGGAGTATCAAGGTCTGACTTATCCCAATCCTGCTGTTGGTGCTGTGGTAGTTTGTAATGGAGAGATTTTGGCTATAGAAGCCCACCAAAAAGCAGGTAGTTCTCATGCTGAGGTGTTGGCTTTGGTAAAGGCTTATGAAAGTAAATCTAATAATATTATAAATTTTGATAGGCAAAATGCACAGTTGTCACACAATTTTTTATTATCATTGCCTTTGGAATTTTGGAGAGGGTGTCGTATATATGTGACTCTTGAGCCTTGTTCTCATAGTGGAAAGACTCCATCTTGTGCATTTTTGTTGGAGTCTTTGGGTTTGGATAGAGTTATTATCGGTATTAATGACCCAATATCAGGTCATGGTGGAGGTGCAGATAGGTTAGCAAATGCTATTATTGGAGTACTTCCTGATAAGTG
>DAOVZV010000213.1 GCA_030634925.1 Sulfurovum sp. | reverse complement strand
CACCTATCTTGATACTGTGTAGGATATTAAATATCTCATAAGATTTGACTCCTGCATTCATAGCCAATAATCCTCCCAAAGTCCCTGGTAATTTGGCACAAAACTCAAAGCCACTTATATCATTTTTACGCATATAAGAGACTATTCGACCTGTAGGCATAGATGCACCTATGGTTAGTATATTTTCATCTTGTGATATATAGGAGAAATCTTTTGAAAGCATCATCAGTGGAGGAGGTGTGGGAGAGATGAGGAGATTATTTGCTCCACCTACCAAATATCTATCAGTAGGCATAATATCACCCTTTTCTATCATTAGTACCTCAGTAGGTTGTCCTACTTTGATACTAGAATATTTGGCGAAGTCTATGGTTTTTGTAAATATATCAAATTCCTACTCTAACTCTAAGTTTAGGCTTATAGCAGTCTGTTCTACTTTCCATTTGTAGTCATTACTCTCTTTACTCAACAAGATTAATGCCTCTTTTATATTTTGGATACTCTTTTCAAACTCTGGTGTATCTATATGATGAGATATAAAATTAGTCAAGTTATGATAGAATTTATAAGATTCAACTATATAGTCCCTATAATTTACAGGACTAAGATTATTGAGCATATATGTATCTTCTGTAGTCCACTCTAAGCATACTCTATCTAGTAGCTTTTCCAAGTTATCTAAAGTGATATTCTCTTTTCTATATTCATCTTTCTTCTCATCTAGGTATCCCAATATATGAGGATAAAACTCCTCTACAAAACTCCTATAGCTTCCACAAGATGACAAGAAATTAACACCATCTACTCTCATATCTATATAGTTTTTAACAATTTCATCTATTACGCTTTTGCTAGATAATTCATTGTGTTCATTCATAAAGTTTACAAAATATTGGAACTCATTTATCTCTAATATATATGGAATATTGTCGTTATTTGTATCTAATAGGTCAAATACCTTGTTTGTACATCCCTTTAGACTAGAAGCAAAATTAAAGTTTATCTCATTTTTGAGTTCTACAAATTTATCTTTGATACTATTTTTGAACTGATTATCACAATTGATTTGGAGTAAATTATGTAAAGCCTCTTTATCTATCGCATAAGTCTCTATAAATAGATATACAATACTCTCTACTTCATCTCTAGTGATGCTATATGGCACTCTATTATAAAGCTCCATACACTTCTTGTACTTATCACTATCTATACTTTTGTCATTTTGATACTGCTTTACTTCCAAAAATTCACTATAAGATAGGCTAGATTGTGCATTGAATACAAATATATTTAGTGCAATTTTTACAAACTCTTCTACTACTTTTTGGTCTAGTTTGTAATTGGATATAAATGAAAAGTGACTAAGCTGATAAATCACCTGCTTCATAATACGAATATTTCTCAGCTCTATCTTTGCAAAAAAATCATATATCACAGAGTGAGTACAAAACTTGATACTTTTTATATCAATAGCAATAGCCTCAAATAGCTCATCTTGGCTAGGATTGTATCTAAAGTTATAATCTACTATCTTCTCTTTGTACAATCCAAATACCTCATAATGCTTGTTACCATCAACATCAGATAGCTTATTTAGCTCCTCTTCATTGAGTATCATTATGATTTTACACTTCTTCTGCTCTTTGAACCTTGATATAAGTCCCATCACATCTTTGAGAGATATTTTATCAGATAGTCTCTCAAAATCATCAAAACATATTACTACATTGGCAAAATCTTTATCTGTCAATAGAGATGATATAGCATTTACAGGGATAGGAATAGATATATCTTCACCTTTGAGTACGAAGTTTTTTATATCTTTTATTCGCTTCTGTACTCCATATAGCTTTTGAGTGAAATTGGATACTTGAAGTATGATAGATGTCTCTATGTCTTGCAGAGAGTTCTGTCCAAATAACGATACATAAGCTATATCCTTTTTGTTTGTATCCAAATACTCTGACTTGAAAGTATCCCAAAAATATGTCTTACCCACTCCCCATTCTCCAGAAAGCATAGCCAAAAACTCTCTATCCTCATTTATCATTAGCTCATATAGTGCATTTTCTATTTTTGTTTTATTGTTCATAATCTCTCCTTTTAGTTTTTTCTAAGTTCTTCATACTCACTAGGTATCAGATAATCTTCTGTCTTGATAACATCTTGCCATAAATTATGTTCTAATCCTATCTGATATAATCTATCAAGTGCTTTAATCTGCAAAGAACTCAAAGACACAGACTCATCAGATGCGTACATATCGAGATATTTCGTAAGCATCTTATCAGATATGCGTACTAGGTTTTCCTCTTCTAGCTTTGCACATAGCTCATCTTTTTTCTCATTTGCTACTTTGACACCATCAATAAGAATATTTTCTATATCTATAGCACGATTTAGAGGCAATGAGCGACGAATAGCCATACCACCCAAAGGCAATGGCAATCCCTCTCCAGCGAGTTCTACCCATATATCCCATATCTCTTTTTCGACCTCTAGGCTATCATCAAAATCCAAAATAGACTCATGGATAAGCACACCAGCATCTACCTTGCCACTAACCACAGATTCCTCTATCTCCAAAAAGTCCATATAGATAGGACGAGCCTCTGGATAATAGATACGAAATAGCATAGCATTAGTAGTATATTTCCCAGAGAGTGCTACTTTGAAATTTCGTTTGAGCTTTTTATCTTTTCGTCTAATCAATTTAGGTCCATAACCCTCACCAAAACTCACAGCAGTACGAAGCAGTGCATACTCATCTTTGATAAGTGGATACATACCAAAAGATATAGCACTCACATCATAAGTACCTTTGAGTGCTTCTACATCGAGAGTCCCTATATCAAGCCCAATATTGGTAAACTCATAATCTTTAGTATCCACCCAACCAAACTTGATAGCAAAGTACATAAATATATCATCAGCATCAGGCGAATGGGCTAGTTGTATGTTTTTCATCTGTTTCCTCTTTTTTTTAGGTTATTATATAAAGCTCTCTATATAATATTTTTTTCTACTACAATTTACATGAAATATATACATATTATCTCTCTCTTAAGACATTTAAGTTCCGTTAAGAGTTTGGCGTATTGGGCCTGTTTTGGAGAATTCTATATATTTT
>DAOVZV010000022.1 GCA_030634925.1 Sulfurovum sp. | reverse complement strand
AGCTTATTTGTGCTATATTATAACCCTACCCCTTCATCTTCCTAAACAGATGATACTCTTCATTTATGATGGCGTTGTCTAGCATTATATTTGGCATTAGGTTTGCGTCTATCCATCCACCTGCTGGACTCATCATTTCTAGTATTCCATTATTTCTAAATTTGATAATTTTAGCTTTTTTTAGTATTTTGGCTTTTGGTTTTATATCTAGTTCTTCAAAGTTTATGTCTTGTTTGTAGCATATTGTTTTGTTACAGTTTTCAGAGTCTTCACACCAGTCTGGTTTGCCGTCTTCTGTGTAATATACTTTTTGTCCATTATCATATCCTACTTGAAATACATAGTATCCATCTAATCTAAGTGATTTTGCCAAGACAAAAGTAACTTTGCCTAGACCAAATATAAAAGAGTATATCTCATCACTTAGTTTGATATTGGCAAATCTACTCATAACTCTTCCTCAAAGTACTCATCTATAATCTGTGGGAACAGTCTCATTGTTTTTCTTGCTTTGACTATCTTGGGTTCAAATACCTCTTTTGATGCAGGAAAACCATTCATCAATTCTGTGTAGATACCTATTTTGTACTCCATGTGAGCTTCTAGTGCGTCTAGTACTGATTGCATATTTTCTCTGCTTGTCGCATATTTCATCAGTAGTTCAAACATTCTCTTTCTTGGGTGTATCGCCATTGAGTCACCAGCTTCCAATGCTATCTCTTTGATGTCCCATCTTGATATATATATACCGCTTACATGTGGAGCTATTAGTTTGGCATATAAGGCTTCTGTGTATGATGGATAATCTTTCAAATCTGTCTCTTCATCTGAGTCACATTGACCATCTGGACAAAAGGCAGGTTTACCATTGAAATTTTGTGCACTTATATTTTCAAACTCTTCTCTTAGGTTATTTACATCTTTCATTATCTATCTCCTATCAATAGTGGAATATCATCTACTTCTATCTGGGCATCAAACCATCTGTGGGCTAATATCATCATTTTGGTTACAAATATTATCTGTTCATCTATAAATTGTGGTTGGCTAAATAGTGCTTTGGCTTCATCTAACAGACAATAGCCCATCACTTTGCCATCTACCACTTCGATAAAATCTACCCTACCCTCTCTACTACTTGTGCTATCAAGCCAATCACAATATGATACTGCTTTGGCTTGAAACTCTTGTTCTATTATCATCTTATCCACTTTGGATGATGATACGCTTGTCATCGTAAAGTCAAAATGCTCATCTGTGATATTGAGAGCTATTGCCGTGGCATTTATGCCGTTGTGCTTTAGGACTTTATTGAAATATTTCCTGCTGTATCCAGTCTGTGCATTGTAGCCCAAAATGGTACATAGTTTTGTATCTTGTTTTATCTCGTGTGGTTGCATTAGCTATTTCCTCTCATCAGTTTTGCGTTATTGTGCAGAAATGATGCTTCATCTTCTTCTAGCATACATCTAGGACATGCTTGTTCTCCACCTGTGTAGGTGAAGTTGTTGCCACATTCATTACATCTTTTGATATTAAATTTTGCCAATACTCTCTGTTTTGGCTCAAAAAACTCTTTGATTTCAAATCCACTCTGTAGTTCTATGGCATTTGGTTCACAAACATCATGACACAGATGGCATTTGACACAAAGCATAGCATCAAAGTTTATAAGTGAAAATTTACCATTAGAAGACAATGCACCTGTAGGACAAATACGATAGCATATTTGACAATTAGTACAACTCTCATCTACAAATTTTTGGGATATGAAGCTTATATCTTCTTCTGATATTACCTCATATTTCTCTGGTTTTGGAGCGTATTTTAGAGTGGTAAATAGTATCTTTCTCTTGTCCGATAGACTCTTCTCTTTTATCTTGGATATGATAGATGAGTCTAGGTTAAACCTCTGTAAATCATCAGCCTCCACAGCATCATCAAATGCTTTTTTGTGTTTGACAACACCCTCTAATGAAGCATTCCCTAGAAATGAACGCCTTGATAGTGTATCTGATGTATCATCTTTATCTTCCATAGGAGTATGTGGGATAATATCATCCAAATTGGTCTCTAGTTGCTTTGCTGAAAAGCTAGAGAGTACAAAATTTGCCTCCTCTATCCTATCTATGATATGACCAAATAGTATAGACTCTTTATAATAAGAGTTCAAATCCATAATAATAGTCTCATCTGAAGATAGTGCCAAAGAGATTAGATGTTCTACACTCAACAAAGATATACAAGGGATATTGATTTTGGGTGAGATTAATCTAACTTTTGACTCAATAAATGTAAAGAAAAACTCTGTTACAGAGAAGTCACTCAATGAGAAAGCTTGTGTAGGACATACACCTACACAAGCACTAGCCTCTACTCCTGTGGATTTGGCGAAGCTTGGTATATTATCTACTATCTCTATGGAGTCTGGACAAATATCTACACATTTGGTACACTCTGATAGTTTGCTAACAGCCCTTACACAGCGACTCAAGTCAAAATATAGACTCATTACTCTACCGTATCGCTAGGCTTACAATGCTCTGCTATTTGCTTGGTCAAGTACTCAAAATCACTCAATAAAAACTCCAAAGCCAACTCTGCTCCATCGTGATATAGTGGTGTTCTAGACTCTACTTTTGCATTGATTAAGAATAGTGGTGTCCACTCTAATAGATGCTCTTTTAGAAACGCTCTTTGGACTTGCATAAGCTCACAAACTCCATCTATATCTTCTGCATCTAGTGCTTTGCTTATAGCAGTACATAGCATATACATAAACTCTAGTTCTACGCCTATATGGTCACTACTTACTACTCTTGCTTTATCTAGTTCTACTCTAAAGTCAAGCTCGTTATAGAGTTCTAGTACAGGATTATCTCCTCCACTCTCTATCATCTGGTCATCTCTAGTATAAAATGTCTCATAAGGGACTAAGTGCATCAAAAATAGATTTGTATAATCTACATTTAGATACTGTTCTACCAAATCTTTTTGAGATAATTCAGCTCTTTTGTCCCAGTTTGCATAATTGGGTAATAAAGATAAAATATTTTCATCTTTTTCTATGCTATCTAAAAACTCTTTATCTACCTCTATCAACATCAACCTAGAGATTAAAGCATAAATTGATATGCGATTTTGTATATCTTGTTTCATTGTATTTATCATCTATTATCTACTTTCGTTTAAATATTTTAGCACTATACCACTTTCAAGATAAATAATAGTTAATATGATAGTTATCTAGGAAATAGTAGAGGAAGTATCTTCAAGCAAAATGCTTGAAGATGAATAATATAAAATTATTTTGTAAGTTTAACTGCATACGCCTTAGCAGAAAGAGGCACTGCTGGTCTCTTGATATGTGTAGGTCTTCTCAATGTGTCAGTCTCATCAAGTGGACGAGTAAGTTTATCTCTCCATGCTTGATATACTTTCATATTGTTGTCATAATTTACCCAAATATCACCTATTTTGTCATCTTTACCTGCTACCTCGATAGTCACCTTTTGGTGCCATGCGTGGTTACCTGCAATTGGGTCAGGATGAGAAGCAGCTACAGCATTTTGCCAAGAACCACTTAGACCATCCCACCAGATGTTGTCAAGGTCTTTGTTGTACTCTTTGAACTGCCAACTATCTTTACGCTTCATCATCTCTTCGTCAATTCCACCACCATCAACTGGCTTAAGTGTACCGATTTTACCGTCCATTGTCATATCATACAGTGGAGCACCTATACCCATTACACCTAGCTTATGCTCAAATCCAGGGATTTCTACTGCATTTTTGAGTTTCCATCTACCTGCGTGGTGAGAACAAGCCAATACTCCTGGCATTGTACCCTCTGTAGGAACTGCCATAGCGATAAAGTAACCTGACTCTAGTCCTGATACAGTATCAGAGATAGTACACTTAATAGCATCTCCTCTTTTGATACCTAGTTTTTTGGCATCTTCTGTATATATCCATACAGGGTTATGGTTTTGACTAATCTCCATAAGGTGCTTAGAGTTTACAGAACGAGTATGAATATTATATGGCAATCTAAATACTGTATTTAGTGCAAATTCATTATCATTTTGCATAAAGTCATGGTGTACTTGTGTTACAACATGAGTCATTTTAACTCTATCTTCTTTTGTAGTTGGGTAGATAGGTATAGCATACTCAGGCCATTTCCACTCTTTGAACCACTCACAATAGAAGTCTAGCTTTTTAGTAAGTGTATGGAAACCTTGCATAAGCTCACCATCAATCTCTACACCAATCGCTTTTTCGTGACCATGGTCATCTGTAGCTACAAGAACACCAAACTCATCTTTGACTACTTGTGACTCATCATACTCATGACCATGAGAAATATATTTTGTTCCTACTTTTTTGATAGGTCTCTCTTGTGGTTTGAAGATATTATCTTCTTCTAGCCAAGTACCTCTATCTCTTAGCATCTCATAGTTTGGATACTTAGAATCAGGATAAGCTGCTTTTGCAGTCTTTTTGAGATTTGGTAACTTATCAAACGCTGCTTGATACCACTCTGCTATTGTCACAGTTCTAGTAGGGTCTTCTTTTGATGCCCAGTGTTTTCTCACACCCAAGCTTCCATCAGGATCGACATAGTGAGTTAGCATATTTGCCCAGAACTCTACCTCTTCCCAAACTTCACCAAGACCAGATTTGATATGAGCTTCAAGTGTAGCCCTAGTTGGGTCTTTTGGCTTCCAACCCATTTTTTCTAGTGCAACTCTCAATGCTGGTTGTCTAAAGCTCAACCATCTTGATGGTTGTGTTGCTTCAGAATGTTGGTCATGTCTCTCACCTGCTAGTCCTACTGGCAAGATAAAGTCACAATACCAGTTTGTCTCACTCCAAGTAGGAGATAGGTTAAATGACATCTCTATCTTATCTTCTCTTTTGAGTGCTTCAATCCATCTAAATCCATCTGGATTAATCCAAACTGGGTTATACATTCTAGGTATCCAAACAGCTAGTTTCTCAGGTACTTTTAGACCTTTTGAATTCCACTTGTCTCTCCACTCATCATCTAGTAATAGGTGAGGCATAATATGACTCATCTCATAAGTACTTAGAGGATATTCAGGTGGCCAAGCTATCTCATTCCATACATCTACTTTGTCTGGTCTAACTCCTGCTTGTGTAGCAGCATCACCTTTACCATTGACTGATATAACATGCCAATGATGAAGTCCAACTCCACCTTTGTCTCCTGCCATAGCACCACGAAGAACAAATGGTAAGAATGCACTTCTTGCAATCATCCATCCACCCTTGTGTCCAATTGGTCCAGCTCTCCAGATATATGTAGCTACTCTCGCACCTGCATCGATAAACATATCATAAAGTTTTTCTATAATATCTTTGTCTATACGACACTCTTCTGATACGAAGTCTAGTGTATATGGACTATACATTTTGGCTATCATATCAATAAACTCTTCATAAGAGTTACCCTCTGGTACAGATTTGATATACTTCTTATCTACCAATAGTTGTAGATAATCTCTATCTTTCATCAAGTGGTCCCAGTTTACCCAGTTTTTGACAAACTTGTGGTTTACTAGAGATTTACCATCTAATCCAGTTTCGTTTAGTATTCTGTTTGCTAGGTAGAGATAAAGTGCTGTCTCTGTCCCTGGCCAACATGGAACCCATAGGTCTGCCATACCAGCAGAGTTGGACATTCTAGGGTCCATAACTACAAGTTTCGCACCCTTTTTTCTAGCATCGGCAATTCTACCTGCTGCTTGTTGGAAGTAGTGACCAGCATCTGCTGCGTGAGATGACTGTAAGAAAATCAACTTCGCATTTGACCAATCTGGTGAGTTTCTATCATCATTTGTCCATTGGATAGTACCCTCTCTAGCACCAGCACTACAGATGTTTGTATGAGAATCATAACCATCTAGTCCCATTGAGTGTGGTACTCTGTGACCAAATCCATTTTCATTTGGACGACCCACATGGTACATGATAGATTTTTTGGAAATCTCATCACCAGTTTTGAGCGTATCGTGCATTTTTTTACCGATTTTGCTCATCGCTTCGTCCCAAGTAGTTCTTACCCACTTACCATCACCCCTTTTACTTCCTGGAGCTCTCATTAGAGGGAAAGGAATACGGTCTGGGTCATACATTTGCGATTGTGTTGCGTAACCTTTGGCACAGTTTCTACCACGGCTACCTGCGTGAAGTGGATTACCCATATACTTTCGTACAGCCAATCTACCACCTGCTTTGTATGTAGATAAATCTACCCAAGCAGTCAAACCACAAGATGCCTCACAGTTAGAACAAGCAGTTGGTACTAGCATATACTCAGTAGCTGTGATACCATCAGGATTGTCATCACTTTTGATACCATTTCTACCAGTTCCACCTCTTTTCCAGTCATTTCCATCTAGTTCATCAAAGCTATCCCACTCTTCTAGTGGAGGATAGAAAGATAGACTCTTTGGAGTAGGAGTAAATTTATTGTCTGCTGTTGCAGGAGTAGATGCGATAGTCTCAAATACACCTACAGCAAGAGAAGCACCTGCTACAGAATAAGCAGTACCTTTGAGGAAGTTTCTTCTACCCTCTATAAAAGCTGG
Organism: Sulfurovum sp.; assembly: GCA_030634925.1. Classification (GTDB taxonomy): domain Bacteria; phylum Campylobacterota; class Campylobacteria; order Campylobacterales; family Sulfurovaceae; genus Sulfurovum. Next base: position 2,611 of record DAOVZV010000022.1, on the reverse strand, counting down.
TTGTTTTTCATTCATTGATTTTGTCATATAACTCTCCTTAACTCAACGGTAATAATTGTGGGATTTTTAGCCATACATCTTTAGCCATATACAATCCTACCAATGATAAAATAGCAGCAAATCTAAGTAATGTTTTATTTTCACTTTTGATACTACTCATAGCTATAAAGAATGGAATAATAAATCCTAACATCATAGCAAACCAAAACTCTACATTATACTCACCACCTGAATGTACAAATGCCAATGTAGCCTCTGCTTCTGATGATTTGAAAGAGAAGAAATACTCACCCATATACATCATAAAACTAAAGAATACAGATATTGCAAGAACCAATGCTAAATCTCTTCTAGCCTCTTTTGTCCAAGAACCTGATACAAAGATAAGAGCCGATGAACCAGCCATAAACGCTGCCCACATCATCTGCATAACTTCTGTAGGTGCTTGCCATAATTCTCTAGCACTAGACTCTGCCATGATAATAGCAGTATATAGAGTCACAGGAATTGCCAAGAATACTACAAAAGGAAATAGTTTTTCATATAATTCTGATTTTGCTCTTACTTTTTTTGCAACTCCACAATGTTTTCTAAACTCTGGAAAAGCATCTGCAAGACCAATAGCCATCATCACAGTAATAAGTCCTGTAAATAGTGATGCCATCCACGCACCAACAGTAATAGCAGAAGTCCAGTTTGGATGTAAAAAGATATTTATCATTCTGTATGGTTGGTGTAAATCTACAAGAGTAAACAACAAGAATACATTTAAAGCGATAAATGAGATAAGAGGCATAATCCATCTTAGATTTGGCATCTCATCTTTTTTGTGTCTATATAGCAAAAATGCACCGATGAGTACAACACCTGTACCGATACTTTTTGCCCACATATTAAGTGTAATCATCCATCCCCAGATTATACCTTGAAGTGGTACATCTAGTGAGACAATGGCTTGAGTTGCATGAATTGTACTTTCCATTAGTGACCTCCCTCTTGCGTGTGTGAACTATCTGATTTACTGCTTTCAAAATCCATAAAACTTTTGTTATCAGGCTCTTCGTGAGAAGTAAACGGAGCTAAAAATCTATCTACTACGCCATGGTGAGGGTCACCTACATGCTCTAAATGAGTTATGTTATTAAACAGTCCATATCCTTCTATTCTCTTGTGAGCTAGAGGGTTTAGAGTCTGATTACCACCACCTACATAGAAGTGTTTAGGGCTAGTATGCTTTTCAGGTTTTCTAACTTGAACAGCTCCTTGATGCTCCATAATGTATTTGGATATATGACTATTATCATCTTCAATATCACCAAATATATTTGCCTCAACAGGACAAGCAACAACACACGCTGGCATCATACCACTCTCTACACGGTGAGCACAATATGTACATTTGTCTGCTGTGTTTGTCTCAGGGTCCATATATATAGCACCATAAGGACAAGCCATCATACAACCAGCACAACCGATACATCTACTACTATCGACATTTACTATACCATTTTCGAGATAATGCAACGCAGATACTGGACAAATTCGCTCACATGGAGCACTCTCACAGTGGTTACAACGCAATGGCGTAAATGACCTACTAGTATTTGGGAATGTCCCAATATCAATATATTTTACTCGCAAACGCCATGTACTTAGTGGAACTTCGTTTTCTACTTTACAAGCAATTTCACAACCTTTACAACCCATACACAGGTTCAGGTCAACTAAGAAGCCTAATTTCATATTTCCTCCTTGATGATATTTATTTCTTTAAAATAAATTTTAATACGATTTTATTTTATAATATCACTCATTAAGTCTCTATGATTTTTCTTATAAATTATAAAATTTATATATATACATACCAAAGATGTCACTTATATTCACCAAATATAATCTATATTCAGTTGTATATATTGTAATGATTAAAATAAGTTATGTATCTTTTGGAATTATACACGGACTTATATCAAATGAAAAAGTAGAACCTTTGTTCTCTTTACTCTGTATCTCTATCTCTATCCCGTGAAGACCCAATATCCTCTTTACGATAGATAGACCTAGTCCCATTGAGTTATCCCAAGTATGTGAGCTTGAACGGTAGAATTTTTTGGTTACTTTGGTTATATCATCTTGCGATATTCCCAAACCACTGTCAATAATAGATATTTTGTTTGAGCTTATAGATACTATGACATCATCTTTGGAGTATTTTAGTGCATTTTCTATTAGGTTTTTGAGTACCACTTCTAGCAAGGTTCTATCTGAATTGATATGATAACTATCTCCTTTTATCACTATCTCTCTTTGAGTGTATTTCTCTTCTAGTTGAGACTTTACATCTGTCACCAAATCATACAATACAAACTTGCTAGGAGTCAATGATGCTTCTCCACTCTCAAACTTATTCCACAATACTAGCCTACTTAGAAGTGACTCTATTTTCATACCATTATTATAGATTTTACCTAGAAATTTATTTTGAAGCACGGGTGGTATGTCATTGTCTTCTACAAGTGTCTGAGAGTATCCCATGATAGACGCGATAGGATTTCTAAACTCATGGGCTATAGCAGAAATCATATCTCCTCTTTGACGATTTTTGAGTTTT
>DAOVZV010000266.1 GCA_030634925.1 Sulfurovum sp. | reverse complement strand
TCTCTTTGGTTTTCATTTATCATATAGTATCGTTGTTCTATGATATTATTGGTAGTCTCTTCATCTCCTACTGCTGATATAAACTCTGGTTTATAGAGTATATGATTTGCCAACTCTTTAATAGGTTCAGGCATCGTAGCAGAGAATAGTAGAGTCTGTCTATTTTGAGGAATATATTCAAAAATCTCTTTTATCTCCTCCAAAAATCCCATATCAAGCATCTCATCTGCTTCATCTAGGACTACTATCTCTGGGTTGAATACATCTATTTTGCCCTTTTTGTACAAATCTTTGAGCCTACCAGGGGTTGCTACTACTATCTGTACGCCTTTGTGTATTAGGGCTATCTGTCTTCCATATCCCACTCCACCATACACAGTAAGAGTCCGAATACCTGCAAATCTACCCAAATGATACAGCTCATCAGAGACTTGTGTAGCCAACTCTCGTGTAGGAGTAATCACCAAAGCCCTCTCTATCTCACCCTTTGCCAATTTATCAAGCATAGGCAACCCAAAAGCAGCCGTCTTACCCGTACCTGTGTGAGCCTGACCCACTATATCACTCCCACTAGCTATTATTGGGATTGCTATCTCTTGAATAGGACTAGGTTCTCTAAATCCTGCTATTTTCACACCTTTTGCTATATCAGCATGAAAATCAAATTCACTAAATTTCATAATTTACCTTCGTGTAAATGTCCAAAAGCTCTCTTTTGAACTTAATAAAACCTCCAAAAGGAGACTCTATAAATTCAATATACTATATTATAATCAGTAAAGCTACACCAAATATAATCCTATATATTCCAAATGCCACAAATGTAAATCTCTGTATAAATGCCAAAAATAGCTTGACAGTAATATACGCAACTATAAATGATGTAACAAACCCAATTACAAAAGCAGTCCAATTGGCATCTGCAAACTCTGTATAGTGTTTTAGCAAATCATAAGCAGTCACAGCACCCATCACAGGAATAGCCAATAAAAATGAAAACTCAGAAGATGATTTTCTATCAAGTCCAGTCAATAGTCCACCAATAATAGTAGCACCTGCCCTACTCGTCCCTGGGATGAGAGAGAATATCTGTGCAAATCCTATCCATAATGCTTGTTTGAAAGAGACTTTTTCTACATCTACTACTATATCATCTGATGGTTTATAAAAATACTCTACTACCAAAAATACTACACCACCAATTATAAACATAATAGCCACAGTTTGGATATTAAACAGCTCTTTTATATGGTCTTTGAATATAAATCCAACTATAGCCAAAGGTAAAAATGCTACAAATAGCTTCGTCCACAAATCTACTTTGCTAAATGTAAGCTTCTCTCTATAGATAAGCATCACAGCCATAATAGCAGAAAACTGTATGATAACCTCATAGGCTTTGGTCACACTATCTTGTGATATACCCAAAAACTCTGATGCTACAATCATATGACCAGTCGATGAGATAGGTAAAAACTCTGTAAAACCCTCTATAATTCCTATAATAATAGCCTGAAAAATATCCATCTGTTTCCTTAGAAATAAATTAAAACACATTGTATCATTAAAGAGTTTAGGATATTTTGATATTCGATAGTTTTTTGATTGCTTTATATCTATTTATAGATAACTCTGTAGCTTTATTAGCATACTATAGACTAATACTTCTCTTTGAGTGGAGTGTGCTTTTTTGATGATTATCTCACTCTCTAGTAGGTGTTCTAGTATCTTTAGCAATGACGAAGATTTGACACTCATAGCCAGTTGAGCTTTTTGTGACTCTATTGGCTTGGGTAGTTTGTATCCCAATATAGATGCTGAATCTACTTGACCATTGTTTAGCTTCATATACGCGTGAAACAAAAATATCTGATTTACAAAGTATTGAGTAGAACGGATAAGAGACATCTCATCTTCTCCTAATTCCAAAAGCTTGGTAATAGTAGCTGTAATAGGCTTCTTCTCAAATAAATCTATAAGCAACTGCTCTGTAGCCAAAGGAGATGTAGAATATACAAGCCTATCTATATCTTTGCTAGTAATTTTCATATTTAAGATAGCCAATTTTTCCAATTCATTGGCACAAAGAGATAGATTGTTATTGAGTAATAACATCAGATGAGACAAGGCATAATGGTCTATATCTAGTCTTATTTTTTGAGCTTTTTGCTGTAATAGAGATATACCCTCACCAATATTTGGCTCAAAAAACCTAACCCAAATACCACCCTTTTTATCCACAAAAGCACTATGCATACTCTTGGCATCTTTCGCCAATCCATCATAAGCATAGACAAGATAATTATCAGGATTATTTTGACACAAGGCTATCAATACATCTAGCTCTTTTTTAGGTATCTTTTTATTGTGTTTGACCACCACCAAATTGCTACCACCAAACAGAGAACTCTGAGACAAAAACAGACGAGCCTGATTGAAATCCCACTCATCATAATAGAGATTGAGCATACTATCCCTAGCATCAC
>DAOVZV010000034.1 GCA_030634925.1 Sulfurovum sp. | reverse complement strand
CCACTTCCGATAGAGGCTATCTTGCCATCTTCGGGTTCTACTACATCGCCTGTCCCTGTTAGGATATAGATATGCTCTGTATTTAGAACTATCATCATCGCTTCGAGTTGTCTTAGATGCTTATCTTTTCGCCACATCTTGGAAAATCCAATGACTGATTTAAATAAATCACCCTTTTTCTCTGCCAAAATCGTCTCAAACATATCAAAAAGATTAAAAGCATCAGCTGTACTTCCTGCAAATCCTGCCAATACTTTGCCCTCGCCAAGTGTTCGTATCTTGGTCGCATTGCCTTTGAGAACTGTATCACCAAAAGAGACTTGACCATCTCCTCCTATGACTGCTTTGCCATCTGCTTTGTATCCTAGTATCGTGGTTGCGTGAAACACTTAGACACCTACTACTTCGACTTTGAGTATAGCGTGGATACCGTGACCTAGTTTGGCATCTACTTCATGGATACCTGTAGACTTGAAAGCCTTTTTGAGGTTGATAAGCTTTTTGTCTAGTGTAATATTGAGTTGAGTCAATATAGCAGAAGATATATCTCCATTACCCACAGACCCTTGGATACCTACAGGTGCTATAGGTTTTTCTATCCTGATGATAGTAGCTTCTAGTTTAGTTTTTTCTTCTTCTAATCTTGCCAAATCCTCTTTGAGTTGTCTAGCCATATCTTCTTGTTCTTGTTTCCAGTTGGCTACTATCTCTGGTGTAGCTAGTTTTGCCAACCCTTTTCCTACTAGGAAGTTTTGACCATAACCGTCTTTTACCTCTTTAATCTCTCCAGCAAGTCCAAGTGTCTTAACATCTTTTATCAATAATACTTTCATTTAAAATCCTTAATAGTTATTTAATTAATAATATTTTATCTAAATTTTGTTAATATAATAGATGTAAATCAACTCAAAGGATACTTTATGGAGAATAATCAAAAGAATATAAATACAAATATACAGAACAAGGTTGCATATTGGACACTAGCTATATCTGGTTTGTCAATTATAGTACTAGCAATTTTTACTATGTATAAAGGAGATGCTACAAGTGCTATGACAATATTTAATACTACTTTGCCAGTATTTGCATCTTGGATAGGTACTGTTTTGGCATTTTATTTTGGTAAAGAGAGTTTTGAATCTGCCAATCAACAGGTTCAACAGATGGTCAAAAGAATGAGTCCTATACAAAAGTCCAATAATAGTATATCTTCTATTATGCGTTCTATCTACTCTATGGCAATATATCGTTTGCCAAAAGGTATAAAAGCAGAAGATATTGGAATATCAGATTTATTGAGACAATTTAATCTTACAAAAGTGACTAGGCTACCGATAATAGATGATGAAAGTCATATCAAATTTATGGTTCATGAGAGTAAACTAAACAAATACCTAGCACAAGATGGTTCGATAGATGATACTTTTGGTAACTTCTTGGAAAAATATAAAGATGATAATATACTGTTTGATGAAGGACAAGGATTTGTAATTGTATCAGAATTATCTAGCATAGCAAATGCCAAACAAAAGATGGAAGAAAACAAGCTATGTCAAGATATTTTTATCACAAAAGCAGGAACTATAGATGAACCTATAGTAGGTTGGATTTCAAATATTCGCCTTATCCGTTATTTGGAAGTATAATCTTGCTACAAAATTACATAAACAAACTCTTATAATAGATAGTTTATAATAAAGAGTAATAAAAAATTAGGAGAAAACTATGAAAAAATTAGTATTAACAGGACTTGTAGGATTTGCGTTATTAGGATTAGTAGGATGTGGTCAAAAGGTAATAGAGCCAAAGCCAACTTGTGTAGATAGCAAATGTGTAGATAAAGCAGTAAGTGATGTTGTGGATGATGTAATAAACTAATTACATCCAATAGATAGAGTATCTTTTTACTCTATCTGCTAAATCTACTCTATCTTTTTGGTCAAATCTCTATCTATCACTTCTCCACCACTTATAGTCACTTCTGTAGCTACTCTAATATTTGCCACACTATCATATCCACACTCTTCACCACACTTAACAGTACCTATGAGATAATAACTACCCGATGGAACTCCATAAAATGCAAAAGCTCCTTTTGAATTGGATGATGTAAATTTGAGATAGTTAAATAGTCTCTTATCTGCTTTACCCATTTTGTTTCCACCAATATAGCTATCTTTATACCATTGCTTGGAGTATGTAGTCACTGGATTGAGATATAATCTACTATTTTTTCCTATTATACCCTGATCATAAGCATCTGTGATATAAATCTTTCCTTTGACTGTACCTTTACCAATTTTTGGTAAATTTGTGTATTCTGATGTTGGAAATGCTATTCTTTTTATAGTATTTGCATTATCATCTACTACATCTTTGGACTCTATTGTATCGACTGGTGCATCTGCTTCATCTATATTGGTATCTTCTGCCCATGAATTTTTTGGACTACTCTTTGTCGTACCACCACTTGGAGATAAATCAGCAGGTACACACCCCACAAACAAAAAAACCATCATCATTGATAATATAGTTATATTTACTCTTTTGAACATTTTTATCCTTTATTTATCTTTTTTTTTCTTGTATATAAACTTTTTGAGACTATCTCTAGCTTTTTTATCTCCTGAAAAAGATGCCTTTTGATACCAAAATACTGCATTATATAGGCTCTTTTTTACTATTTTGCCTGTTTCGTAATATTTTGCCAAATCATTTTGGGCATCTATCTCACCTCGTCTAGCAAATTTATGTAGATTTTTGAGCTTTCTCTTTTGACCTCTATAATATGATATAGTATTAAATATAAACCATATAGTAAAAATAGACAAAAATAAAAATACATAAATCTCTACATCTTCTACGGAATTGATATAATCTACTATTTTCATACTATTTACCTAGACAAAATTCACCAAACATCTTATCTAGTATCTCTTCACTATCATAAGGTTTTGATATAGAAGATATAGATTTGACAGCCTCTTGTAGATGATAAGAGAAAAACTCTAACTCTCCACGAATTAGAGGCTCTTTGGCATCCAATATTGATGCTTTGGTCTTGTTTACAGCCTCTATCTGACGAGATGAGATAAGCATAAGCTCCTCACCATCACCAATACTATCAAACAGACTCTCTAATCTATCAGTTAGTTTGATAAATGAGTGTTTTGCACTTACTTCCAAAATATCATAATCTTTTAGTTTCTCTTTATCAAATCTACTATCTAGGTCTGATTTATTGAGTGCTATTATAATATGTTTGTCTTCTAATCTATCCAAAATAGATAATATATTTTCATCTTCTTCATCAAAAATAGATGAATTATCAAAAAGTGAGATAATCACATCAGCATCATCTATAGAAGATAATGAACGCTCAATACCTATCTTCTCTATAGTATCATCAGAGTCTCTTATCCCTGCTGTATCTACTAGCCTAATGATATGTGAGCCTATGCGTATCTGCTCTTCTATAGTATCTCTAGTCGTACCTGCTATATCACTCACAATTGCTCTATCATAACTAAGAAGTGCATTGAGAAGTGAGCTTTTACCTACATTTGGTTTGCCTATTATAGCTACTCTAAACCCTTCTATAATTCCTCTTCGTCTATGACTAGCATCTACTATTTGTGTTATCTGTTCTATTAGGCTATCTAGTTGAGTGGTGATACTACTCATAATATCATCAGGAATATCCTCTTCAGCATAATCTATCATCACCTCTGAATAGGCTAGAGATTTGAGTAGGTTATCTCTACTCTCAGATACAAATGTCTCTAATTCACCTCTCATCTGCCTTGCCAATATCTTGACTGCATCCAAACTCTTTGCTTCTATCAATTTGGCTGTAGCTTCTGCTTTGGTGAGGTCTATTTTTCCATTTAGAAATGCTCTCTTTGAAAACTCTCCTGCTACTGCGAGTCTTGCTCCATAAGAGACGATAGTATCTAATACCTCTTGGGCTACTACCATACCACCATGACATTGAAACTCTACTATATCTTCACCAGTAAAGCTAAATGGTGCTACAAAATATATCATAATGGCTTGGTCAATTAGTCTGTTTTGGGAGTTGTATATAGATGTGAGATGAGCGTATCTAGGAGTTATATCATCTAGTGTAGATACTCTCTTTGCTATCTCCAATGCACCACTACCACTTACTCTAATGATAGAGATAGAGGATACACCGTGGGCAGTAGAGATAGCAGTAATTGTGTTATGCATGGCTTTTATTGTTATTAAACTCATTTATAACTACAAATTTTTTGCCGTCTTACTTGTCTTGACAGCTACATATTTGTTTGGAAATCTCTCTCTTAGTTGTTCTAGTGCTATCTGCACTAATATACCATCAAGAAATCTTGTCTTTCCTTTGCCATTTTTTTCTACATTTTCTATTACTGGCTTCATATAATTTGTTATCATATCTTGTTGAGTAGTCAAAAACTCTGCTATCTCTAGCTTGATAAATAACTCATATTTGGAGTGTAACCAATTGAAAAGCATATAAGATAAGGCATTATATCTATAACCCTCTTTCCCTATAAGCAAAGCAGCATCATCTCCATCTAAAAATATAAGAGCTGTATTGTCACGAACATCTACTTCTACAACATCTATACCAAAGCAAGATTTTGACAACATCTCTTTGAGTTGTGTCTCTATAAGAACAGCCAATTCATCATAAACTATAGGCTCACTCTTCTCATCTTTTTCTACTTTTACTATCTTGTCAGCATCGAAAAAACTATCTACTATATCATCTTTGACTACAACTGGTTCAGATTTGGGCTTATCCTCTACCTTTGGAGTCTCTTCTGTTGATACTTTTCTTATTTTTTTTGTCTTTGTTATACTTCCAGTAGTAGTACTTTTAGACTCATCAATATTCTCTTCTTTTGTATCTTTTTCTTCTTTAATATCACAAGAAGCTACTATTATGGCACTCTTTTTCAAAAAACCCAATATCCCACTAGATGGATATTGTATCACCTCATATTGGAGGTTTGAAATACTACATGATAACTCTGTAGATGCTTTTTGATATGCCTCCTCTAGTGTGAGAGCTTCAATTCTTATCATTACTTTCCTTTTTCTTTTTTGTGTAACGCTATAGCTTCTTCTTTGTGTTTTGCATACATATAGTTGATATAATATTGTTGAATGATAGTAAATATATTATTCACTAACCAGTACAATACTAGTCCTGATGGGAAATATATAAAGAATACTGTCATAATCACAGGGAAGAACTTAAATATTTTCTCTTGCAAAGGGTCTGTAAAGTTGGTTGGAGTAATCTTTTGTTGTAAAAACATAGATGCACCCATCAATACAGGTAATACAAAATATGGGTCCATTATAGCCAAATCTTCTATCCATAATATCCACTCAGCTCCTTGAAGCTCATCGGCATTTAATAATACTCGATATAGTGCAAAGAATACTGGTATCTGTAATATCAAAGGAAGACATCCTCCCATTGGATTAGCCCCCTCTTTTCTATACATCTCCATCATTTGAGTATTTAGCTTCGCAGGGTCACCTTTGTATTTCTCTTTCAAGTCTTTCATCTTTGGTGCTAAGTCTTTGAGCTTTTGCATAGACATCATACCCTTGTATGATAGTGGAAACAATATTATCTTGACAAGTAGTGTAAATAGTATAATAGACCATCCCCAGTTACCTACATAATCGTTTATCCATATCAATACTTTAAAGAATGGCTTTGCCAAGAAAGAGAACCAACCAAACTCAATAGCATCTGTAAGTTCAATATGTATAGACTCTAATATCTTCTCATCTTTTGGTCCAATATATGCTCGTACTTTTAAGTTTTGAGAACCTTGTACAAATATCAAAGGGTCACCATTGGCTTCTTTGATGATTGAGACATTTAATCCCTTATCAAAATCAAAGAACATAGATGCTACATATCTATCAAAAGCAGATGCTATCTTTGCACCATTAAAGGTCTCATGACCCAAGGCATCTTCATCTTCTATGGTATTGATAATATTATCTTTACCCTTTATCAAAGCACCTCTAACTAGCATATACATAGATTTATCTGCAACTGGTCTATGACCTGTAGTAATAAAATATGGAACATCACTTGAAGTACTAATATCTATATCTAGTTCACCACTAGCCATAAAAGTAATCTTTTTAGTAATAGTAATACTAGATAGTTTTTGAGTCAAGACCAAAGTCTGACTACCATGCGTTATATCCAAAGATGAACTACCACTATTGGTATAAGGAGTCTGGAATGCTTCTTGGTTTAGCTTGGTATCAGAAAATCTCATCTCCAAAGGCTTGACTTCACTAGGACTAAAAATCTTTAGATTATTTTCATCTTCATCTTTATATTTACTCTCTAGTAGTTCAAGCTGTGATATTCGTCCAAATTCATCTATACTATAGTTAAATTTAGATGATACGACACTAGCCAATAGTTTGACAGAATGTACAGGAGCTGTAGATGCTGTAGTTGTGACTGTTGCTGTATGAGATACTGGTGCACTGTTTTTGGCTACATCTATATTTGGGGTCGGATGAGCTGTATTTGCTGTAGTATTTGTAGTTGTTGTGGTTGTTGTCTCTGTTTTTGTGGGCATTGGCTGTGGGAAAAAATAGCCATATCCTATAAATACCAAAAATGAGAGTACCAAAGCTAAAGTAAGTCGTTTCTGAAGATCTTGTTGTTCCAAAGTTGTACCTTTTATATATATATTGATAGTATAGTGTTATATCAGTTAATTTATGTTAATGCTGAACACTTTTTTAGTGCATATAGATAAGTTTTGCTTGTTTTAGGGTAGTTTTCTTCAATAAGTGCAGGTTTTGCAACCAATACATAAGACCCTTTAGATAAAAGCCCTATATTTTCAATGAAATGTGCTCTTAACAAACGCTTTGCTCTGTTTCTATGAACTGCATTTCCAATTTTTTTACTAGCTACAAATCCCACCTTATACTCTTCTGTTTTCTTGAAGAAGATTACAAAGTACGGAGTGTGCCATATCTTATTGGAATATTTATATACTCCATTAAATTCACTAGTAGTCTTAATCCTAGTGAAATGCTTGATAGAACTAATTGTCTCGTACCAGAATTATACTGATAGTCTTTTTCTACCCTTAGCTCTTCTTGCTGATATGATTTTTCTACCGTTTTTAGTCTTCATTCTAAGTCTAAATCCGTGTGTTCTTTTTCTTGGTGTACTGTGGGGTTGGTATGTTCTTTTCATAATGAAACTTCCTTGATAATTTTTGCCTATATTTGACATAAGCATATTTGGACGAAATAGTACACTAAACCCCCTTAAAGTATGCTATAATATCAAATGAAAAACATAGATAAAACTACCCTACCCTCACCTTGCTGGATATTGGACGAAAAAAGTCTTATAGATAATCTGAAAATCATACAAAATATCCAAAAACAAAGTGGAGCAAAAATCCTATTGGCTCTCAAAGGATATGCCCTATGGAAAAGCTTTGATACCATCACTCCTTACCTAGATGGATGTTGTGCTAGTGGACTACACGAAGCCCTATTAGCACAAGAAAAGTTTGGCAAAGAAGTACACACATACTCACCTGCATTCAAAGATGAAGAGATAACACAAATAGCCAATATATCACATCATTTAGTATTTAATTCACCTGCACAATTTCTCAAATATCACCAAAAAGCCAAAGAAATAAATCCAAATATCTCTCTAGGACTACGAATAAATCCTGAGTATTCTCAATCTCCAAAAGAGATATATAATCCCTGTGGACTATATTCAAGACTAGGCACAACCATAGATAATATGGATGATAATATACTAGATTATTGCGACGGATTGCACTTTCACGCATTGTGCGAACAAGATAGCTCAGCACTAGAGAGCGTACTCAAAAGCGTAGAAGAGAAATTTGGGTCATACCTATCAAAGATGAAATGGGTCAATTTCGGTGGAGGACACCACATCACACGCAAGGGATACGACACAGATAAACTAATCAATCTCATCAAAGAGTTCAAACAAAAATACAAAGTAGAAGTATATCTCGAACCTGGAGAAGCCATAGGATGGGAGTGTGGTAATCTAGTCACAACCGTATTAGATATAGTACACAACGGCATAGATATAGCCATACTAGACACATCAGCAGAAGCCCACCTACCAGACACAATCATTATGCCATACCGAGCAGAAGTCACAAATGCACAAGAAGCAGGAGTCAATCCACACACATATCGTCTAGCAGGAAACAGTTGCCTAGCAGGAGATATAATGGGTGACTACAGTTTCAAAAAACCTCTAGCAATCGGAGACAACATAATATTTGAAGACCAAATGCACTACACAATGGTCAAAGCAACTACATTCAACGGAGTAAAACTACCATCAATAGCCATCAAAAGACTAGATGGCTCAATAGAAGTAATAAAAGAGTTTGGATATTTAGACTTTAGGGATAGATTGTCTTGATTATAAT
>DAOVZV010000152.1 GCA_030634925.1 Sulfurovum sp. | reverse complement strand
GTATAACCCTTTTTTTAATTGGTGCTTTTATATAAAATATAATCATAAGCACCCTAAGAAAAAGAGATAACTTACACCACAAAGAATTATAAAATTAACTTTTATCTATCACTTTAATCTACTATTAAAATTTACTACTATATAATTAATTTAAATAGTAATTAAGGAAAAACAATGAAAAAAGTAATACTAATATTAGCAATAGGAAGTTCTTTTATTTTTGCTGATGGATTAACAAATATGATAACAAAAGAAATTGTATCTAGCAAAAAAGATGATGTAAGAAAAGTCATCGTAAAGAGTACAGGAAACAAAGTTATAGGTAATCAAATAGCTGACAAAGTAGTAGGCAAACAGAAAAAGAAAAACCCTGTAGATAAACTAAAATCGGACCTAATAGGTAATTTGATAAAATAGAAAGAGATTAGTCATTTATGAATTTAACAAAATTAAAAAACAGATTATCAGAAGAGAGTGAAGATATTGTAGAGATATATAAGCTACTCAAAGATGGCTTTGGTGCAAAAGTAGTAGATATACTCTTCTATGATGATATAGAAGAGGTCTTTTTTGATAAACTCAATAAGATTACTATCAAAAAAGATGTATTAGATGATACTAGTATTATAGGTAATACATTTATCACCAAAAACTCTTACTTCTCCAATGAGATAACAATAGAGAATAGATATAATGAAGCATTGGACAATCCATTTAATATATCTATGGATAGTCAAGTAGTAATACCTATATTTCATAGTAACCTACCCAAAGGTATAGTTAGATTTTCTCAATTACCATCTGTATTTTGTTCAAAAGATTATGAATATATGATAGCACTAACTCCCATACTTACAAAGATGTTCCTAAGAGACAATCATCATAGTATCCATGATATAGTCTCAGGTGATATAAATACTCATGAGATTTTTACAACAGTAGAAAAGATAAAAAATCTATTTGATACTTTATCAGCTCAAACTACAAACTTAGATACAGAAAAAGTACTTTCTATAGGTAGAGATAATATAGATACTCTTATCGAACATCTTCATCCTATAGATGAAGAGAGTACTTCTCTATCTGATATACTCAAAGAACTAGAAGATAAGACCCACGCTGATATACTTATAGCAGATGATGTGCCTATCAATACAAAGATACTAGAAGCTATGTTCAAAGATGATGATACTATTGAACAAATCAAGTGTACATACAATAATGATGATACACTAAAAGCCATAGAAGATGCAAAGAAAAATGATATAAATATCAATATTTTATTTCTTGACCACCATATGTCAGCACTATTAACTGATGAAGTATCAGCAGACTTACGCTCAAAAGATGGATTTAAAAAGAAGGTTATAATAGTATCTACTACAAATGACCCAAAAGCAATAGAAAACAAAAACTACTTTTATGACTACTATATGCCAAAGCCATTTACAAAAGAGAATGTAGAAAAGACTCTAAACCTCATAAAAGCAGAACATTTTACAAACTATAATATCTAGTCCAAAGAGTCAAATAACTCTCTATATATCACAGGAATACGACAAGGCTTCTTCCTTGTTATATCCAAATATACCAGAAGTATCTCCATACTAAATAGTTTTGTACCATCTCTATATACCTCTTGCTGTAACACTAATGATGAATTTCTAATAGTCAAAATCTGAGTAGTCACATCCAATAAATCACCCAAACTAGAAGTAGCCAAAAAACTAGCCTTTATATCCTTGACGATAAAACCACTATTATTCATAGATGGACTAATCCCCCTATCAAAAAATATCTCCGACCTAGCCCTCTCACAATACTTGATATAGTTGGTATGATAGACAATTCCACCAATATCTGTATCCTCATAATATACTCTGATTTTCATTATTTACCTTTAGATGCTTTTTATTGATACTTTTCATATCTCTTTTGATATAATACCACAAAAATAGGATATACTTATGGAATCTTGGTTTGACTTTGATAAACGGATATTTAAACACTTTTCTTATCTATTGATGCTACAACTTATACCTCTTTTTATCATATCTTCTTATCTCATCAATGAGATAAACCCTCACCTATTTACCAAACAGATGGTATATTATGTCATCGCTGGTATGGCTTTCTTTGTCTCTGCTTTTATCCCTTGGAGACATATTATTTGGTGGTTTGTACCTATATTTTATATCGGTAACTTAGGACTACTTATGGCTGTTGAAGTCATCGGTAAGACAATCTTGGGTGCTAGAAGATGGATAGAGATACCTGGAGTGGGTGTGACTATTCAGCCATCTGAATTTATCAAAGTTAGTGTGATTATGATGTTGGGCTATCTCGTAAGTATCAATCCTCCATCAGAAAAGGGTTATGGTCTTTTCAATTTTATCAAGCTATCTATAGTTATCATCATACCATTTCTACTCATTGCCAAAGAGCCTGATTTGGGTACTGCATTGGTACTACTTATCACAGGATATGGGATACTATTTGTCATAGGTATCAACTGGAAGATATGGACTGCTATTATAATCGTATTGGGATTATTTGCACCCGTACTATATGGTCAGCTAAAGCCTTACCAAAAAAAGAGAGTATCAGACTTTATGGGTAAACCCAGCTATCATGTCCGACAAGCACTAATCGCCATAGGTTCAGGAGGATTAGAAGGACAAAGCAAAGAAAACGCCACTCAAACCCAGCTCAAATTTCTACCCGTATCATCTACTGACTTCATATTTGCATACCTAGGTGAGAGATTTGGGTTCAAAGGAATGATTACAGTTATCGTACTATATATGTTACTCATATTCAACCTATTATATATCTCTGCCAAATATGCCTCTGATTATCTAATCAAAGCTTTTGCCTCAGGCTTGGCATTCTTGATTTTTGTATATATGGGTGTAAATATCTATATGGTGATAGGATTAGCTCCAGTTGTAGGACTTCCACTACCACTTTTTAGCCATGGAGGCACTTCTTTTATCATTTTTGCAGTTATTTTCGGAATTTTACAAAATTTAATTGCTTTTAAAGATTACAGTAGATATAATACCGACTCGAAAGTAAGTATGATTTCGAAAGATTTACCATAACATACTAAGGGTCGGTAGCTCAGTTGGTTAGAGCACTCGGCTCATAACCGAGTGGTCGGGAGTTCGAGTCTCCCCCGACCCACCATTTTCTACTTCTTTACAATCTTCAAACTAATTAATTACAAATATTTAATCTATCAAAATGAGCTAAAAATAAAAATTATATGCTATAATTCCAAAGGTACAATAGGTAGTTGCTGGTGACTTTTATTATTTATAATATTTGACACGAGAGGAAAGTCCGGGCTACAAGTGAGACAAGACTCCATCTAACCGATGGCCAGAGTAATCTGAGGGCAAGTGCAACAGAGAGAAAGTAGTCTATCGCCTCGGAAGCTTTTAAAGTGAGTGAGATAATTTAAATCATTTTGATTTAACAAGATAGTCAATGTGAAAGGGTGGGGTAAGAGCCTACCAGTATTTATGGTAACATAAGTAGCTAGGTAAACCCTGTCTGTAGCAAGAAGTATATGGTATAAGTCTCACAAGCTGTTCAATCAGCACTCATACTTCGCTTGAGCATATTGGCAACAATATGCCTAGATAAATAACTACCCACGACAAAACCCGGCTTATCGTTGTACCTAACTATTTAATACTTTTGAATTTGATAATGCTTTTTCTATCTCTTCAGGTGCTATATCTCCTGATAAATTGAGTGCTACATCTCCATCTTTACCATCTACTTGCATATTTGTTATCTTCTTTTTAGTCTCATCACTCATACATTCACATTGTCCAGTAGAACAATTCTCTACCATTTTGACTATCTGTTGCTTCTGCACAACACCTGTAAATGAAATCTTGACACCATCATCTGTTTTTGATACACTTTTTTGCACTGTTTATCCTTTGATTTTTTTGATTTTACCTTATAATTATAACAAACTTATATCATTACTCTCTAAACCTCTTAAATACCTCTCCAAAATCTATAGAAGCTTTACATGTAGTCTCTTCAAACTTATAAGACTCCAAAGAGAAATCTCCCTCTTTTGTGTATTTATTGTTTTCAAGTTTATAGATTTTGGCTTTATAATACCCCAAGAAAAACAAATAATTATAAAAAAAGTCTAATTCTTTAAATTCTAAATTTAGATAAAAATAGAGGGTAAAATTATGAGTAGAAAAAAATGACATACAGTACAGAGCTAAAAACTAAGTTAGTAATTGAAGTGTTAAAAGGTGAAAATAAT
>DAOVZV010000299.1 GCA_030634925.1 Sulfurovum sp. | reverse complement strand
TCACTATCAAAGATATAGAGAAAAAAGAGCAATATCCAAATGCCAACAAAGATAAACACGGAAGACTTAGAGTCGCTGGTGCTATTGGAGTGGAACAACTAGATAGAGCTACTGCGTTGGTAAAAGCAGGGGTTGATGTGATAGTCCTTGACTCTGCTCACGGTCACTCACAAGGGATACTTGATACAGTCAAGCTCATCAAATCAGAACTAGATGTAGATGTCATAGCAGGAAATATAGCTACAGCAGAGGCAGCTATAGCTTTGATAGAAGCAGGAGCAGACGGTGTCAAAGTAGGAATAGGACCTGGTTCAATCTGTACGACACGGATAGTAGCAGGTGTAGGTGTCCCACAGATGTCAGCGATTGATGAGGTAGCCAAAGTAGCCAACGCACTAGGTGTACCAGTCATAGCAGATGGAGGTATCAAATATTCAGGAGATGTAGCAAAAGCATTGGCTGTGGGTGCGAGTTGTGTAATGTTGGGTTCAGCATTGGCAGGAACTTACGAAGCCCCTGGAGAGATGATACTATTTAACGGAAGACAGTTCAAAGAGTACAGAGGCATGGGCAGTATCGGAGCGATGAGTAAAGGTAGCACAGACAGATATTTCCAAGAAGGCACAGCATCAGACAAGCTAGTACCAGAGGGAATAGAGGGCAGAGTTCCATACAGAGGACGCATAGGTGAAGTAATCCATCAGATGATAGGTGGACTTAGAAGTTCAATGGGATACTGTGGTTCAGAGTCTATAAAGATGTTTTGGGAAAAAGCAGAGTTTGTAGAGATTACAAGTGCAGGACTCAAAGAGAGCCATGTCCATGATGTGACTATCACAAAAGAGAGTCCAAACTATCACGGATAAAAGGAGTATCATGGTATTAATGATAGATAATTACGATAGCTTTACTTACAATATAGTTCAATATTGCAAAGAGTTAGGTGCAGACCTAAAAGTCATCCGAAATGATGAGATGACCATAGAGGAGATAAAAGCATTAAATCCAAGCAAAATCATCCTCTCCCCCGGTCCTGCGACTCCTGATGATGCAGGTGTCACTCTTGCCGTGATTAGAGAGTTTGGAGATAGAACGCCCATATTTGGTATATGCCTAGGTCATCAGAGTATAGCACAAGCATTTGGAGCAGATGTAATCAGAGCCAAAAATATGATGCACGGCAAGACCTCACAGATTGTAATAGACAAAGAGACACCGATATTTAGAGCCTTACCCCATGAGTTTAGAGCCACTAGATACCACTCATTGACTGTAGATAAAGAGACTTTACCTGATTCTATAGTAGTGACTTCTCACAGCAAAGATGATGATGAGATTATGTCACTACATATCAAAAACAGAGATATATACGGAGTACAGTTTCACCCAGAGTCTATTATGAGTGAGTATGGTCATGAGATGTTGGATAACTTTTTGAAGCTTTGAATTTCATTCTCTTGCAAATAACTAATGAGAGATATTTATCTCTTTTTATGATATACTTATCATTATAAATTTAATGGAGCAGTTATGACTATAAATCTTGATAATCAGAGTGTAAAAACCTTTTTATATAAACAAACAAAACAAAATAATATTTCAACAGTTGAATATCTGACCAATCTTGTACTGAATGAAATGGAAATTTTATCTATTAAACAAGATATGAAAACGATAGAATCAGAAGTGAAAAAAGTCAATCAAGGTAAGATTAAATTAAAACCAGCTCGATTATTATTAGATGAAATTTAAAGTATGACAGATATTTTTACCTTACCATTTTTTGAAAAAAAGTTAAAATATTATGCTAAAAAAAATCCTCTTCTTCTAAAAAAAGATTATGAAAATTTACTTAATTTACTAGAACAAAACCCAATCAATGAATTTTCTACTTATTTAAAAGAAGAAACATATAAAATAAGGGTAAAAAACTCTAGTTCTAACAGAGGTAAAAGTTCAGGGTATAGAGTTTATTATTTTTATAGAAGTTCTAAAAATACTATTGTACTTTTTTATATGCACTCAAAAAGTGATGAATCTAATATTAGTGATGATATACTAGATAAATTTATCTCAGAGTGTCAAATATTTTTTGATGATAATATTTTATAGATGGAATTTAAATCATGGAATTAGTCTATTTATGGGTAGAAGATTATAAAAATATTCATAGATTTATTTTTGATTATGAT
>DAOVZV010000122.1 GCA_030634925.1 Sulfurovum sp. | reverse complement strand
TTCTATCTTCTCTTTGATTTTGATAGGAAGTACGATATTTCTAAGCTCTACTGATGATAGTATTACAGGTGTATTAGGTAACCCTTCTACTTTTTCTCTCACCTTTGTCTGTATAGCTGATGCTATCTCGTTTCTCATCTCTGGGAGTTGTTCTGCTGTGTATTGTCCTACTACATCACGCACTACTTCTCTCACTTTTGAGTTGATTATCTTCTCTTCCCAGCTCATACCCCATTTTTCTATTGTAGCTGGAGCTGATTCAGGTTTGAGGCTGTATTGAACTGCTAGGTCTATATTGACAGTCAATCCTCTTTTGTCAAGAACTGGTATAGCATTGTTTCTCTTGAGTCCACCCTCGAAGTTGCTATATTTATCACCTATCTCTTGAGACCTCTCATTGGTATATGTGATAAGTCTGATACGAGTATTGACAGGTATAACCTTTTGTAGCACAGGGATAAAGAAGTGAAGTCCTGCGTGAAGTGGCTCTGGTTGGAACTTACCAGTAGTTACCTTGATACCTACTTCACCCGAGTTGATGATAGTAAATGGCTTGAATGTGATAAATGCAAAGACCAAAGCGATAACGATAAGTATAACTGGTGTCATTTTACCCATATTATTAAGTGGGTTGAAGTTGTTGTCTCCACCGTTTCCACCACCGTTGCCTCCGTTATTGCTTCCGTTTCCACTGCTGTTCGTCGTTTTTGTTGGTTTTTTCTTTTTGAAATAGTCGTTCATATCTGCTGGCATTGTTTTTCCTTAGTTTATGTATGTTAAATGTTGTATATAGTCAGGGTTTTTTCCTGCTACTACATCGAAATATGCTGTTTGTAGTTTTTCTGTGATTACTCCACGAGAACCAATACCGATTATTCTAGCATCTACTTCTCTTATTGGTGTAACCTCAGCTGCTGTACCTGTGAGAAATGCTTCATCTGCTATATAAATCTCTTCTCTAGTGATGCGTCTTCGTACGACCTCTATACCCATATCAGTTGCCAAATCAATAACAGTCTGTTGAGTGATAGACTCTAGTGTATTATCACTAGGAGGAGAGATAAGTACACCATCTCGTACCATAAAGAAACATGCTCCACTAGCTTCTGCTATATATCCTTGGTCATCTCGTAGAAGAGCTTCATCATAACCAGCTTCTACTGCTTCAAACTTTGCCATTTGAGAGTTGAGGTAGTTGGCTACGGCTTTTGCTTTGCCCATACTAGATGTATTTGGTGTCCTTGTCATAGATGAGACTTTGAGTCTGATACCCTTTTTGAGTCCCTCATCACCTAGATATGCACCCCATTCCCACGCAGAGATAGATACTTGAACAGGACAATCTTTGTGATAAAGTCCCATAATACCATATCCTAGATACACCAATGGACGCAGGTAAGCACCATCAAATAGCTCATTTTCTTGGAGTAGTTTCACTTGTGCATCATTTAGCTCTTCTAGTGTAAATGGTACATCCATTAGAGTCATCTTAGATGAGTTTAGAAGTCTTTGTGTATGTTCTGTGAGCTTAAATATAGCACATCTTCCATCTACAGTCTTGTACGCTTTCGTACCCTCTATAGCTCCATTACCATAATGAAGAGTATGAGTGAGTACATGTACTTTCGCTTCATCCCACGGAGTAAATACTCCATCCATCCAGATATATTTTTCTTTTTTCATATTTTTCAATCTTTTGTAATAAATTTTAACATAAATCATATCAAAAATATGGTTAATAGTTGGTTATTGTCTCAATCCTTAAATTTTTTAAGTCAATAAACTGTATTATAGTTAGATAATAAATTATAAGGAGTAATTGATGAAATACCCTAACTTGGATAATGGTTACTTTTTGTTTATATTGGGATGGGTTTCTCTGTTACCTGTTCTATTTTATGGTTATGGTCAGATAGGTTCATATTATTATCTTGTGACAAAGCTTGATGTATTTGCTTTTATTGTATTTTTGTTTTATGATGCTTTGGCTATGGTTTTGTTTTCTATACCGTTTTTTCTATACTCATCTTTTATGAAGAGTTATAGACCTAGTGGATGTATGCTAGGTCAGCAAAACTGTGCTAGAATTTTGAAAAAGGACTAATTCACTGATAGATAATCAACAATATGGACAACAGAGTGAGACTTTGGCAATACGCTTTTTGATACAAGAGGGATTTGTAATCATAGAGAGAAACTACTTTGCAAGAAAATTGGGAGAGATAGATATAATCGCTAGTCGTGATGGAGTATTACACTTCATAGAGGTCAAGGGTGCTAGAGCAGATTTTGACCCTATTTATAATCTTACTCGTTCCAAACTTAGAAAAATCATAAACTCCACAAACTACTATATGAAAACTCAAAATATAGATATGCCATTTAGTATAGATGCCATTATCATTCGTGTAGATGAGGTGGAGTTTATAGAGAATATTACAATATAAATTTAAGGTAAAAAATGAAGATTATAACGACTACAGAGGAGTTACAAAAGCTTAGAAAAGAGATAGATGGTAGTGTGGGATTTGTACCAACTATGGGTGCATTGCACAATGGACACCTATCTTTGATTAGACAAGCAAGAGATGAAAATGAGCATCTGATAGTCTCTATCTTTGTCAATCCTACACAGTTTTTGGAGGGTGAGGATTTGGATGCTTATCCACGCAAAGAGGAGGCAGATATTCGTATATGTGAGTTGGCAAAGGTGGATATACTATTTATGCCGTCTATATCATCTATGTATGAGAAAGATGAACTTTGTATAGGTGCTCCTGCTATTAGAGGATATATACTCGAAGGACAAAAGAGAGCAGGACATTTTGACGGAATGTTACAAATTGTAATGAAACTACTAAATATATCTAGTGCAACTCGTGCCTATTTTGGCAAAAAAGATGCACAACAACTATCTCTAATCTCCCAAATGGTAAAGAACTATTTTATGAGTGTATCTATTGTCCCTTGTGAGATAATAAGAGATGAGAGTGGATTGGCATTGAGTAGTAGAAATATATATCTAAATAGCGATGAAAAGGGTAGGGCATTGAGTCTATCTAGGTCACTCAAAGAGGCTACAAAGATGATAATGTCAGGAGAAAAAAGTGTGGTAAATATCAAAGAAAATATGCACTTTCATCTCAAAGATATAGACTCTGTAGAGTATGTCTGTATAGTCGATAGAGAGTTTAATATAAGAGATGAAATAGAGATAGGAGATAGTATAATTTTGGTAGCAGGTAAGGTAGGAGGAGTTAGACTTATAGACAATATTTGGATTTAAATACTTTTGTGACAATTGAGTGACATTTTTTTGGTATAATATTAGTAATTAATAATGGCATACATTAGTGCTACGAACCAAAGGAAATATTATGAGCAAAATTATTGGATATTTAAAGACACTACAAGGTAAATTCTTTGCAAAAGACCAAGATGGCAATCTCCGTGAGGTGAGTGCTGGTGATACTCTATATGATGGAGAAGTGATAGTCGATAGCAATGGTAATGTGATATATGATGCTCTTCGTAGAGCAGATGAACAAAGTACAGATAATGAAGCAAATGAAATAAATGTAAATGCCAAGACATATATTGCTCCTCTTGGCAAGGTAATAGGATACTTTAAATCATTTGACGGCAAGTATTATGCCAAAGATGAAGATGGAAATAGTAGAGAGATAAAAGCAGGAGATAGTGTACATGAGGGAGAGACTGTTGTAGATAGCAATGGACAAGAAGTATCTGACGCTCTTCGTGGTACAAGTGAAAATATAGTAGATAGAGATGATGCCAAAACAAATGTAAACTCTGATTTAAACAAAGCCTCTTTTGATGGAGAAAAACCAAAAGTTGATGAAGATACTTCTACTAGTACTCCATCAGGTTTTATCCCAAGTGCTACACACTCTACAACTACAACAGACCCAATTATTAATCAACTAGGAGATAATAATGTTGGTGCAGAGTTATCTCAAGCTGATTTCTTTAATCAAAATATTGGTATATCTAGGACTACAGGAGCAGGAGAGAACAATGTAGATGCTCCATTGAGAACTGTCACAACATTTGAAAGAGAGATAGAGATAGATAGCTCATCTCAACCATTTGTACCAGTTGATCCTCCTATTACAATTAGTGTAAATGCTATAGGTGATAATGTTTGGGAGGGTGACCCTGTACGCTTTGGTATCACACTAGATAATGCTTCTTTTTATGATATGATACTCTCTCTGACCCCCAAACTAGGTACTGCTACAGCTGATGATATTGGTACGACTATGCTAGTTACTTACAAAGATACAGCAGGTGTAGTACATACAGTAGAAGCAAATGCAGATGGTACATATACAATACCAGCAGGTGTAAAAGATATAGAAGTAGCAGTAGATACTATCAATGATGATATTTATGAGGGTGAGGATACATTTAGTCTTGTAGTAGATGCCTTTAATCCACGAGTAGATGATAGTGGAGCAGAGGGGTTTTCCAAGATATGGGATGATGAAGTTATGGTGGTCAATGTAACCGCAACAGGCGAAGATGTTGATGAGGGTGATACTGTTCATTTTGGAGTGACATTTGGTACAGTTAGTGAGGTTGATATTCCAGTCTCATTTACTCCACGACTAGACACAGCAGAAGATAATGATATATCTTCTAATATGGTGGTTACTTATGTAGATGATAGTGGAGTGACGCATACCATAGCAGAAAATGCAGATGGTACATATACTATCCCTGCAGGAGTGATGAGTGTTGAGGTGGCTATAGATACTATTAATGATGATGTATATGAGGGAGAAGATAAATTTTCTCTGATTGTAAGTTCTGATAGTCCACGAGTAGATACTACAGGTGCTGTAGGTGAATCTACTATTCGTGATGATGGAATAGCAGGAGACAAACCAACTATATCTATCGAAAATGTATCTATCGAAGAGGGTGAAGTAGCCAATTTCAAAGT
>DAOVZV010000155.1 GCA_030634925.1 Sulfurovum sp. | reverse complement strand
AATAATAATCTTCACTAACTTCTCCTTTGAATAGGAGTATTATAACATTTGTTAGATATATAAAGATTGATGTACAGTACTATTTATATACTCTTATGGTTATCCTCGTGAGAGTGGTCCCAAGCTATTTTACCACCACCTAACATGTGAAAATGTAGATGATTTACCTCTTGTCCTCCGTCTTCGCCGTTGTTTGTGATGAGTCTGTATCCACTCTTATCTACTCCTACTTTTGATGCTACTTCTTGAGCAAATGTAGTGAGTCCTGCCATCGTCTCTGCACTCACATCTTGGAAGCAATCTACATGGGCTTTGGGTATGATTAATATATGTATAGGTGCTTTTGGATGTAAATCATTAAATGCCAAAAAATCCTCGTTTTGGGCTACTGTGTTGTTGGGTATCTCTTTGTTTACTATCTTGCAAAATATGCACATGATAACTCCTTGGTATAGTTTTGAGAGTTGATTATATCATACAATATCAAATGATAAATCACACTATTAGGATTTTTTGGATAAAATCACTATATTTAACAAATCATTTATAGAGGTTTTATGGAAAATTTAGAAGATAAAATTATTGAAGCTGGTTCTCTTGAAGCACTAGAGAGTGTTCGTATCGAGCTTTTCGGCAAAAAGGGAATTTTGGCATCACAGTTTGCCAAGATGAAAGATGTCCCAGGCCCTGAAAAAAAGGCATTTGCACAGGGACTCAATGAAAACAAAGCCAAACTCCAACAGAGTTTTGATAGCAGATACGAAGAGCTAAAGGCACAAGAGATAGAGAGACTACTCCAAAAAGAGGCTATAGATGTATCACTATATAGCACTCTAGCTCAAAAGGGTGCATTGCATCCAGTTATGGAGACTATGGACAAGATTATAGACTACTTTGTAGCTCTCAATTTTGCCGTTGAAGATGGTCCTATGGTAGAAGATGACTTTCACAATTTTGAAGCACTCAATCTACCCAAGTATCACCCTGCTAGAGATATGCAAGATACTTTCTATTTCAAAGATGGAGGGCTTTTGCGTACACATACATCACCAGTACAGATACGGACTATGATGCAGACCAAACCACCTATCCGTATGATAGCCCCTGGGAGTGTATTTAGGAGAGATTATGATATTACTCATACTCCTATGTTCCATCAGGTAGAGGGATTAGTAGTAGATAGCAAAGACAAAATAAGCTTTGCCAATCTCAAATCAATCTTGATAGACTTCTTACAATATATGTTTGGAGATGTTGAGGTGAGATTTAGACCGAGCTTCTTCCCGTTTACCGAGCCATCTGCTGAGGTAGATATATCTTGCATATTTTGTGAGGGTGAGGGCTGTAGAGTTTGTTCACATACAGGTTGGCTAGAAGTTCTAGGTTGTGGTATAGTCGATCCAAATGTATTCAAATCAGTTGGATATGAGGATGTAAGTGGTTATGCCTTTGGTTTGGGTGTAGAGAGGTTTGCTATGCTTATGCACAAGATACCAGACCTAAGAAGCCTCTTTGAGGGAGATATTCGTTTGTTGGAGCAGTTTAGATGATAATAACTAGAAGTTGGTTGAGTGAATTTATAGATTTGAGTGCCGTGAGTAATGAGAAGTTATATGCTACATTTAACTCCATTGGGCTAGAAGTAGATAGCCTAAATAAGATAGAGATAGATGATAATGTTGTCATAGGAGAGATAATCTCGTGTGAGAAACACCCAGACGCTGATAAACTAAATGTATGTCAGATAGATGTAGGTAGTGGGACGAGACAGATAGTATGTGGAGCGTCCAATGTAGTAGATGCTAGATTTGTAGCCGTGGCTACTATCGGTGCAGTGCTACCTGAAAATTTCGTCATCAAACACGCCGAGCTTAGAGGTGTAGAGAGTGAGGGAATGGTCTGTGCATCAAGTGAACTAGGCTTACCTGATATGGGTAAGGGGATTATGATACTAGATGATAGTATCGGTGAGATAGTAGTAGGAAAGCCACTAAATCAATATCCCAAACTAGCAGATACTATCATAGAACTAGAACTTACAGCCAATAGAGGTGATTGTCTAAGTATCTATGGAGTGGCTAGAGATTTGAGTGCAGGACTAGATATAGACCTAAAAGCATTTGAGTATAGAGCAGAAGACAAAGTCAAACTAGGTATAGCCAGAGAAGCAGATATTCGTCACACTGGAGAGATAGATGCATCTTTGCACTACAAACTAGCCAAGATAGATAATATCTCTTCTACACTCCTTATCAATATGCGTCTAGCAATGGTAGGAGTAGATAGTGAATGTGCATTGGACTCTATGTTGGCATACTCTACTCATACAACTGGAGTGGTGCTTAGGGCGTATGATAGTAGTGTATTTAGAAATGAGAAAAACAAAGTATCTGTACTAGCACAATCAAATACCAAAGGTATTATAGAAATTCTAGCAAATGGTGATAGATTATCTACAGTAGGAGTCCATCAAGAGACCAAAGGCAAAGCAGATGATAACACTACAGAGATTTTGCTAGAGGGTAGTTATATAGACCCTGATACTCTTGTAGAGTCTGTTTATACTTATGAGAGTGAGTTAGACAAAGACGATTTGTATTACAAAACTTCCAGAGGAGCTAGTCCTGATTTGTCTTTTGGATTATCATTTTTGGGTTATATGCTGTTTAAACATAGTGCTATCTCTTGTTATGAGGGTTCGTTAAATATCATCAATGAGAAGCAACCACACTCTATAGTAGTAGATGCCAATAGTATCTCATCTATCGTAGGTATGGATATAAAGATAAGTAAGATAGTAACTATCCTAAAAAAGCTAGGATTTGGTATCTCATCAATGGCTCATGATATAATATCAGCACAAGTACCACCATTTAGACATGATATTAAACATATCCAAGATATAGCAGAAGAGATAGTTCGTATAATAGGTATCAATAATATAGATGCCAAACCTCTTGTGTTTGCAGAAAAACCGAGACTAAACAGCACCACAGATAGATACAGTGCCAAAAAAGAGTTTAGAAACCGTGCTGTAGGATTGTCTTTTTATGAAAATGTATCTTATGTATTTTCCCAAAAAGAGGTACTAGAAGAGTATGGTTTCATCACAGTAGAAGACGCTCTTGACTTAGCCAATCCTATCGCAAAAGAGCTAAATACTCTAAGAAGTACGATATTAATCAATCTACTAAATGCTGTCAAAAGAAATAGAAGCCATAGCCGAAAATCTATACCACTATTTGAGATAGGTGCAGTATTTGGAACTCAAAGAGAACAGAGTGAAGTTATATCTTTTGTATTTTCAGGAGAGGTAGAGTGTGATAGTATATCCAACGCAGGAAAACCAGCCAATATAGAGTTCGCCTCATTTGTACAGAAGATAGGAGGAGTGATAGGAGCGTTTGAGCTTCTTCCTTGTAGTTATTCTAACAAGCTAATCCACCCATACCAATCAGCCAATATCATAATAGATGGCAAAGTAAGTGGGTTTGTATCCAAACTCCACCCCACAGTCCAAGAGAGTTTTGGGATAGATACGACCTTTATAGCAGAGATAGATTTTGACGCTCTACTACCAAAACATATCAACGCCACACCTATATCCAAATTCCAAGGCGTACATAAAGATTTGTCCATAGTCATAGACAACTCTATAAGCTACAAAGTAGTAGAAGATAGCCTAAAAGCACTAAATATAGAGATACTCAAAGATATATCACCAGTAGATATATACACAGATGAGAAGCTAGGAGACCAAAAGAGTCTATCTATTCGTCTATGGATACAATCACACCAAAAGACACTAGCAGATAGTGATATAGAGAGTGTAATAGAGCAGATTATGCAAACACTTCAATCTAACTTCAACGCAGAGTTGAGATAGATGAAGATACAATTAGCCTCTAGTTATGGATTTTGTTTTGGAGTCAAAAGAGCCATCGAGATAGCAGAGGCTCACAGAGGTTCAATCACTTATGGACCTCTAATCCACAACAAAGATGAGATAAATAGACTCAAAGAGGGATTTGATATAGGTCTAGCAGAAGATATATCAGATATAAAAAAAGATGATGCCGTCGTGATACGAACTCACGGTATCCCCAAAGATGAGCTAAGAAGTCTCAAAGACCAAAAACAGCAGATAATAGATGCCACTTGTCCCTATGTGACAACACCACAAAATATAGTATCCAAGATGAGTAAAGATGGTTATAGTGTAGTGATATTT
>DAOVZV010000142.1 GCA_030634925.1 Sulfurovum sp. | reverse complement strand
TTGACATTTATCAACAAAGAGTATGATAGATTTGACCATTATCAAGCTAGAGTTAGCTTCGCTAGGGCTATGGAGTATGAGTTTGTATTACCATCGAAAGGAAAGAGGATTAAACTAACAGACTTCTCTCACCCTGCCATAGAAAACCCTATACCTATCTCTATGGATTTTGATAAGCAGATTATGCTAGTAACTGGTGTCAATGCAGGTGGTAAGACTATGCTACTCAAATCAATGCTTAGTGCTGTCTATATGAGTAAATATCTATTGCCATTTGCTTGTAATAAGGCTGATACACAGATAGGACATTACAAATATATAGAAGCCGTCATAGATGACCCACAATCAGTCAAGAATGATATATCCACATTTGCAGGACGGATGCAAGAGTTTGCCAAGCTATTTGCCAAAGAAGATGCTATTGTCGGAGTAGATGAGATAGAACTAGGTACAGATAGTGACGAGGCTGCTAGTCTATTTAGAGTCATGCTAGATGAACTTAGCAAAAGAGGAATATCATTTATAGTCACTACCCACCACAAAAGACTAGCATCACTAATGGCAAGTGATGAACAAGTAGAACTAATCGCAGCATTGTATGACCAAGAGAGACGACTGCCTACTTATACATTTCTACAAGGAAGCATAGGAAAGAGTTACGCATTTGAGACAGCACAGAGATATGGAGTCCCTGTATCTATCGTCGAGAAAGCCAAAGAGGTATATGGAGAGGACAAAGAAAATCTAAATGAGCTGATAGAAAAATCCACATCTTTGGAGAGAGATATGCGTCTAAAAATATCTGCTATTGACAAAGAACTCCAAGATGTACAAAAGCTCAAAGAAAAACTAGAAGATGAAGAGTTCAGACTCCAAGAGAGTCACAGAAAAGCCATAGCCACACTAGAAAACAGATATAACGGAGCTATCAAGAAAGCTAGAGAAGCACTCAAAGCCAAAGAATCCACAGAGGGTAGAAGACTTCTAAACCACGCCCACCAACGCAAAGATTTCAAACAAAAAGAGCTCAAAAAGATAGAAGATAGACCTTTACAAATAGGAGACAAGGTCAAATATCGTTCTCACAAAGGCGAGATATTGGGACTATTGGGCAAAGATGCCAATATCATAGTAGATGGACTCAAAATGAGAGTACCATTATCACAGCTCAAAATACGAGGTGAAATAGTACCCAAACCAAAGCCAAGACCAAAAGAGATCAAAGTAAATATAGAGAAATCAGGTGCATCTATGTCTATCAAGCTATTGGGTATGTATGCCGATGAAGCCATAGATAGTGTAGATAAATTCCTATCAGACGCTCTAGTCCATGGACTCCATCAAATAGAGATTATACATGGAACAGGTGGAGGTGTTTTGTCCAAGATAATCACAGAGTATCTACAGACTCATCCTAAAATAGATAAGTTTTATAGGATGAAAGGCAATTTGGGGATAACCATCGTCGAGTTATA
Source organism: Sulfurovum sp. (assembly GCA_030634925.1). Classification (GTDB taxonomy): domain Bacteria; phylum Campylobacterota; class Campylobacteria; order Campylobacterales; family Sulfurovaceae; genus Sulfurovum. The sequence goes on along the minus strand of DAOVZV010000142.1, from coordinate 3,079 downwards.
ACCCCTCTTTTAACTCCAAAAGGTATAATATTGATAAAATAAAGTTTGGAGAGTTAGATGAATATTAAAGAAGATGTAGATTTCGTAGCAAAGTCGTTGAGTGGAGATGAAAAAGTATTAGAAAATGCTTTTAAACTAGAGACACTTTATAAAAAGCATAAAATCAAAATATGGTTGATTGTTATCACTCTAATAGCATTTTTTGTTACAAAGGCTGTAATGGATGAGCTTCACCACTCAAAGCTAGTCAAAGCAAATGAAGCATTTTTGTCACTTCAGATAAAAGCAGATGATGCCAAATCTATCAAAATACTCAAAGAGAATAACCCTGCTCTATTTGAACTATTTAGCTACTCAGAAGCAGTCAAGGCACAAGATAGCAAAACACTCAAAAGCCTATCATCTAGCAAAAATACAGTTATCGCAGATGCTAGTAAATATACAGCAAGTGTACTAGACAAAAAAGTAGTAGATAGCAAATTATATAATGATATGTCTATATATGTAGGTGGTTATTTATCTCTTATCGCTGGAGAGAAAAAAGATGCCAAAAATAGTCTATCATTGATAGATGAGAGGTCTCCTTTAGCAGTAGTCACAGGATTTCTAAAGCACTCGACTATCAAGGATAAATAATGAGAAACTTAAATATTCTTATATTGGGGATATTGGTATCTATGCTTGTTGGATGTAGTAGCAAAAGCTACTACAAGCCCAAAAAGACATTCTCTACAGGTGGTGCGTTGAGTTCTTATAATGGAACTATGATAGACCTTAGCCGTAATGGTGGTACTCTAGCTAGAGGTCAATATATCGGCAAAGAGGGTCTAAGCCATATCACTCTAGGAAAAGGTTATAGATTTCTAAATGAAAACAGAGCCTATGTACTAGCTGCCAATCCTGATGGAATACTCAAAATCATAGACAAAAAGACCAAAAAAGATGTCCGTTCAGTATCCCTAGACATACCTGTAGTATCTGCTAGTATCAAGGGTGGAACTGTAGCATATATACTCAACAACAATACATTTGGTATATACAAAATCAAATCAAATGAGAAAGTCGTAGAGAGTCGTTCAGAGCTAACTTATGCTATAGATACAAGAGCTGCTAGTCCTCTGTTTATAGACAATCTTGTAGTTATGCCTATGCTTGATGGTAAGCTAATCATAGCAAACATATCTGATACAGAAAACGCAAAAGTAATATATATCAGCAACGATAGAGTATTTAATAATGTTATATATCTATCAAGAATGGGTAATACTATGGTATCTGCAACTCCTAGAAAACTCATCACTCTAGGTAGTAATGGCAAAAGTGAATATAGAGCCAACATATCAGAAGTAGCTATATCAGGTGGTAGAGTATATCTATTTACCAAAGAGGGTGAGATTATATCATTAACATCCAAATTGACAGAAGTTGCCAAGTCCAAATTCAAATTTGCTCACTTCTCTTGTGCTACAGCATTTGATGACAAAGTATTTGCACTAGACCAACAAGGCTCACTAATAGTTAGTAATAGCAAACTATCCAAATATAGAGTATATAAATTGGGTGAAGTAGAAGAACCAGCGTTTATCACAGGACGCAAACTATACAAAGATGGCGAAGTTATAGACTTGGCAAGATTGGGCTATGAATAGAGATTTACTCAAAGCATTTGAAGAGTATCTAAGTGTCACAAAGGCACTAGATACTACAACTATCTCTTTCTATCTCACAGACTTAAAACAGCTTGAAGAAGAGATACCCAAAGTATTTACCAAGCTCAATAATACCGATATAATGAAGTTTCTAGCACTATTTCCAAACAAAAGAACACTCAATAGAAAACTAGCATCTATCAATGCTTTTTTCTCTTTTTGTCACAAATACGACTTCACACACCAAAAAATCAAAATACCCATGGCAAAAGTACCTCAAACACTACCCAAATATATGAACAAAGATGAGATAATCTCAGGAATTAACCTAATAGATAGAACCAATCTAATAGGTCTTAGAGATTATGCCCTTATACTATTTTTATATGCTAGTGGATGTAGAGTATCAGAAGCTTTGAGTGTAGAGAGAAGCGATATAGTAGATGGTTGGCTCAAAATCAGATTTGCCAAAGGCGACAAAGAACGCATAGTACCATTAGCACCTCTAGCCATAGAAGCGATGGAAGCATATCTAGCCAAACAAGACATCACAAGCACTCATATATGGCTCAACTACAAAGGTGGAGTATTGAGCCGAATATCTGCGTACAATATAGTCAAAAAGTACCTAGGAGTCTCACCACATGTACTAAGACACTCATTTGCCACAGCCCTAATCATAGGAGGAGCAGATTTGCGTGTAGTCCAAGAACTACTAGGTCACAGCTCACTAGAAACAACCCAAATATACACACATATCCAAAAGAAAAATCTATCAGACACAGTGAATATGTATCATCCTTTGAGATAAGATGAGTTATTCTTGCCACCCAAACTACCCATCAGCATTCTCTCTTCTTCCTCTGAGAGGTAACGCCATTTAGCACTTTCGATATTGAGAGATAGAGTACCAATACTTACGCGTTTCAACTCCAAAACTTTGAGAGGTGTTCCAAATTTAGGGTCACTCATAGCTCCAAAAAGCCTACGAATATGGCGATTTTTCCCTTCATCAATGCGTATCCTAAGTTTGGTTTTTGCACCACCTTTTCCTATCTTCTCAACTTCAATAGCTTTGAGCAAACCATGTGGACTATCCACCCCTTTCAATGCCATAGCGATATGTTCATCAGTCACATAACCCCTAACCCAAATTTCATAAATCTTCATACAATTATGAGGTCTAGTCAAAGCATCTCCAATTTTGCCATTTTGGGTAAACAACAAAAGTCCCTTAGACTCCAAATCAAGCCGTCCAATAGGCATCCACCCATCATCAAAAGCCCAATCAGGCAAAAGGTTATAAACCGTTTTTCGTCCTCGTTCATCAGAGCGTGTGACTACATAACCCTTGGGCTTATTAAGTACAAATAGATTTTTAGAATGATTTATTATTGTATTCATTGGGTTTTTCCTTGGATAATTTTTAG
>DAOVZV010000231.1 GCA_030634925.1 Sulfurovum sp. | reverse complement strand
ATATGAGCATCTTTTTGATTTTTATCATTAAAATCTACTCCTGAAATAAAAAAGTCATTATCTCCACGCTCTACTTTAAATTTAATAATAAAGTCTTTACCCTCTGGATAAAAGCTCCCCTCTTTTTCATTTACTATAACTATTATATCTCCATTCTCATAAAAATCTTTACGCTCCTTAGTAGGTTGACCATCTTTATATTTCGTTTGTGTCTCTATATTTCCATTTTTATAAAACATCGTATCCATACCATTTTGTTTATCATCTTTATATATTGTCTGTTTTTTTAAATTTCCATTTTTATAAAAGATATTAGCCGTACCATCTTGTATGCCATCTACATATTGTTGTTCACTAAAAAGCTCTCCACTCTCATAATAAGACCTAACCATCTCCACTTTAGCATAGAGAGAAGTTGTGATAAATAGTAGTATAAATAATAATTTCTGCATAATATAACCTTTGTTTTTTATATTATAGCACTTTTTATAAATAGACTAAATTACTATTTCAACTACAAACTAATCCTCACCCAAAATATGATGCAAAAACATAATCTGTGCAAATAGTGGTGCGAATATATTTACTATTGGGATGTAGTTGAATAGTGATGCTATCATTGCTAGTAGTCTTGTCTTTTTTCTCTTAGATTTTAGTATATTTTTGTCATCTATAAATAACGCTCCGACATCGTATATCGTGGGTTCTTTTAGTAGTATTGACCATAGGTATAGCATTATTATTTGACCTATTATTGGTATAAATAGAAGTACAAATGTGAGCATAAACAGCCCCAAAAATATAAATGATGCTTTGATAGTTAGGAGTATGGACATTGTGATGCTAGGAGTTCCTACTACTTGTACGGTTGGATAGTTCTTTTTGGCTATTTTGATTAGTAGTTTTTCGCTGTATATGGCTGTGAGTATGGCTATGATGATAGTAAATAATACATAGGCTACAAATATTGTGATTACAGTTACGCCAGTTGTCTGTAGCCAGTTCCATGGTATCCATGATAGGTATGATGATACGATTGATACTAGAGTGTGCCATATATTAAATGCTAGAAATAGAGTTATAGCTATGGATGCTATTGCGATTTGGATTACAAATATTATTACATCTAGTGATAATATATCTTTGAGGCTTTTTGAGATTATGGTATTCATTGTAGTTGTCTCCTTGTTTTGTGGAGGGGGTATTTGTACTCGTCCTAGTGGACGAGTAGTTTATTTCGAGTTTTTCTTGTCTCTTGCTTGTCTTTTTCTTACAGTTGCATCTAGTGAGCGTTTTCTAATTCTCACAGATATAGGTGTGATTTCGATAAGCTCATCTTCTTCTATCCACTCCATAGCAGACTCTAGTGTCACAGCTCTTGGAGTGACTAGCTTGATAGCGTCATCTGCTCCACTTGTTCTCATATTGGTAAGTGCTTTACCTTTGAGTGGGTTTACATCAAGGTCACCTGGTCTAGCACTCTCACCAATTACCATACCACTATATACTTTCTCTTGTGGAGATATAAACATAGTACCACGAGATTGGAGGTTGAATATAGAGAATGCTACTGCTTCACCATCATCCATTGATACCAATGCACCAGGAGTACGGCTAACAACTGTACCTGAATATGGTCTATACTCTAGGTATGAGTGGTTCATAATTCCTTCACCTTTTGTATCAGTCAAGAACTCATTTCTAAATCCGATAAGTCCTCTTGCAGGGATTTCAAATTCTAATCTTACAGTTCCATCAGGCATAGGAGCTAGAGATGTCATATTGGCTTTTCTCTTTCCCAATTTTTCTATAGCTACACCTTGGAACTCTTCAGGAACATCTACAACTAGGTGTTCAAATGGCTCCATTTTTACGCCGTTTTCTTCTCTTGTAACAACTTCTGGTCTTGCTAGTAAGAACTCAAAACCTTCTCTTCTCATATTTTCAGCTAGTATCCCTATCTGAAGCTCACCACGACCAGATACTTTGAATGATGCATCACCCATTGGCTCCATACGCATAGCGATATTTGTCTCCATCTCTTTTGCTAGTCTCTCTGCTATTTTGTTTGAAGTTACATGTTTACCCTCTTGTCCTGCTAGAGGTCCATTGTTTACAGACAAAATGACAGATAGAGTAGGCTCTTCAACATGCATAGGGTCAAGTGCTACTGGATTGACTGCGTCACATACACTATCACCCACATCAATATCGTTAAACCCAGCGATTGCTACGATGTCACCAGCTTCTGCTTCTGCTATATCTATTCTCTCTAGTCCCTTAAATCCAATTAGTTTGGAAATTCTTGACTTAGATTTAGCTCCACAAGCTTTTACAAGTAGATACTCATCACCCTTTTTGACTTTACCGTTAAATATACGAGTGATACCAATTCTACCTACGAAGTTATCAGAGTCAAGTGTAAATACTTGTGCTTGTGTATCATCATCTGGTGAACCTTTTGGATATGGAACTTTCTCCAAGATAGCTTCAAATAGAGGAGTCATATCTTTGTTTTCGTCTTCCATCTCCCATTTTGCATAACCATCTCTAGCAGCAGCGTAAAGTACAGGAAATTCAAGTTGTTCTTCATTGGCATCAAGAGCTACAAGTAGGTCAAATACCTCATCCATTACTCTATCAGGGTCAGAACCATCTTTGTCTATTTTGTTGATTACTACAACTGGAATAAGTCCAAGTGCTATAGCCTTTTTAAGTACGAACTTAGTCTGAGGCATAACACCTTCTTGTGCATCAACAAGTAACAATACACCATCTACCATTTTCAATACTCTCTCCACTTCTCCACCGAAATCGGCGTGACCAGGAGTGTCGATGATATTAATCTTGTGGTCTTTGTATTCAATAGCCGTATTTTTTGAGAGGATAGTAATTCCTCTTTCTTTTTCGATAGCATCAGAGTCCATTGCTCTCT
>DAOVZV010000027.1 GCA_030634925.1 Sulfurovum sp. | reverse complement strand
GATGGATGTATAGTATAGGTGATGTAAATATATTGATATGGTGAAGTAGTACTCTCCAGCCCAAAGGGTCGTATAATAAATCAAACTCTACTTTGGTCTCTTGTTGTAATTTTAGCCAAATTTCATAGTTTTGTCGATATAGTTTGCCAAAGTGGTGTTTTTTGTCAAGAGTTAATATTTGTGGATGATATATTTGATTTATCTCCAATTCTTCAAACTGTTTGGTGAGATATGCACTATCTCCAACGCAAGGTGTCGTATATACTTTCATATCTGTATCTATCAGAGATTTTTGTAGGTAAAGGGCTGTCGTACCAGTACCTGATGGCAAGAATATATTTAGATTTTTGATAGAGTTTGCTTTTTGCCAATCTATAATTTCTCTTGCCAATATCTCTATACCATATAGAGACTCTTTTTGTCGTCCTCCCTCTTCTATGACCAATACATCTTTTGGATACTCTTGTGGTATCTCTCCTACTATAATGTTCATACCATTGTCCAATGCACCTCTATAATTACCATGAGGATTAGATAGTAGATAGTCAGCTATATGAGATACATAATAGTCAAATTTCCATCCTCTAAGTTTGGCTAATACAGACAATGAATACATAGCATTAGATTGAGCAGAACCATAAGAGACTATCTTTTGTATATGAGGGAAATCTTTGTGTAGGAAGTGGTAGAATTTTCGTGCTTTGTTGCCAGAGAAATCTATATGGAGGAGGTCATCTCTTTTGAGATAAAAAGAGTCTCCTCCAACTGTGATAGACTCTATCGGAGATGGAGAGAACAATATATTAGTTACGACCTATACAATTGAGGTCATCAAATGCTTGTTCTAGTCTTGCTACTGTAGAAAGTTCAGCTTCTCTAAGCCATTTTCTTGGGTCATAGTAGTTTTTATTTGGTTTATCTTCTCCATCAGGATTACCTATTTGTCCTTGAAGGTAAGCTTCATTTTTGGATACATATTTTCTTACACCATCCCAAAATGCCCATTGAGTATCTGTGTCTATATTCATCTTGACTACACCATACCCGATAGACTCTTGAATATCAGATAGCTCAGAACCAGACCCACCATGAAATACAAAGTCAATAGGTTGAGTAGCTGTATTGTACTTCTCTTCTATATAAGATTGTGAGTTTTTGAGTATCTCTGGTGTGAGAGTAACATTACCTGGTTTATATACACCATGGACATTACCAAATGATGCTGCTATCGTAAACTTATCAGATACTTTGGATAGTTCCTCATACGCATACGCTACCTCTTGGGGTTGAGTATATAATAGAGAGTTGTCTATGTCTGTATTATCTACACCATCTTCTTCTCCACCAGTCACTCCTAGTTCTATCTCTAATGTCATTCCTATCTTGCTCATCCGTGCTAGATACTCTTTACAAGTAGCGATATTTTCTTCTATAGGCTCTTCTGACAAATCTATCATGTGAGAAGAGAAAAGAGGTTTACCATGAGCTTTGTAATACTCTTCACTAGCATCTAACAAAGAGTCAATCCATGGCAATAGCTTTCTTGATGCGTGGTCTGTATGTAGTACTACAGGAATACCATAAGCTTCTGCTAGAGTATGTACATGATTTGCACCTGATATAGCACCCAATACTCCTGCCACATCTGATGATATAGATTTTCCTGCATAATATATAGCTCCACCATTAGAAAACTGTACGATGATAGGAGATTTTACATTTTTTGCAGATTCAAGTACAGCATTGATAGAAGTTGTACTTACTACATTGACAGCAGGGAGGGCAAACCCCTCACTCTTTGCTACTGCAAATAGCTTTTGTAAATTGTCTCCTGTGACTACACCAGCAGGGACTACATCCAATACTTTTTGTGACATATATATTCCTAAATAGAGTTATTTAATTTTTATTTTTGCAGACTTCATCAATTTAGCTACTACTTTTTCTTGTGCTAGTTGCATTTTGATACTGTTTTTTGCTACATCAAACGCTGGTAGTTTTTGTGTGCTTTTTGTTGCTTTTAGATTTTTTTTCATTTTGTTATAAGCAGACTTAGCCTCTTTATCAGTGATTTTGATATTAGCCATACTCTTTTGCATCCAAAAACTAGATACTGCTGCATCTCTCTCTTTTGTGCTTAGACTCTTTTTTGCTTTTGCCAATACTAGCTTAGATGGAGCCATCATTTGGATAAGTTGTTTTCTAGCATCTGCTGGTAGTGTACTCCACTTTTTTTGACCTTTTGTAAGTGTATTTAGTGCTTTATCTGCATCAGCTTCTGTAATTTTCATACCATTTACTGTAGCGATTGTAGCAGATGCTACAGCTTGAGTAGAGGCTAGTGCCATTGTGAGTCCTAAGATAACCATTAATTTCTTCATTTTAAATCCTTTTTATTTGTAATACCGTATTCTACCAATTATTTACTAATTGTTACACCTCTAAAGTATATTTATCTCTGCATCTTCCATAAGTTTGCCTAAAATACGCTTTTCAACCATTTGACCTTTGATTTTGTTCTTGATAGTCTCAAAAGGTATTAACTCATCTGTTCTATTTGTATCTTTTGCTTGTTGTTCTATCACAGAATATACAGCCAAAGCCTCATCATCACTAATCCTAATAGTAGAAGCCTCTTTTTGCATCCAAGTACGCACGATTATAGAATCTATCTCTTTTTGGCTTAACTCTTTTTTGGCTTGTTGGGAGAGGATGATAGGATAACCAATCTCATTGATGAGTTGCTTTCTCTGTTTTTTGGCTAGATGGTCAAAGTTCTTCATCTTGCCTTTTGTTCTGCTTTTGAGATATGAGTCAGCATCTCTTTTGATAATCTTTTTGCCATTTATTGTAGCAACTACAGCCTTTTTTGACCTAGTTTTTGGTACTTTAGGTTTTGGTTTTCCATCGAGATTGATATGGTCAAGATTGACAATCATTGATTTTTCTTTTTTGTTTACCATATTGTTGAGACTATTTGTCAGCTCATCACTAGATGCAGAAGATACAAATAACCCAAATGATAATCCTAAAACAATAAAAAGCTTTTTCATACTATTTAGTCACATTTTTATCTATTGATAAATCAACTATAGTAGCCTTGCTTTTAAGCTCTTTGGCTATCTCTCCTATCTTGACACTAAATTGTTGTTGCTTTAGTGAAGATACTATTTTCTCTTTGACTTTATCATAAGATACTGTAGTTTCAAGGATTTTTTCATTTAGATATATTATATGATAACCAAATTTTGTCTTTACAGGAGTTAGTGTAATTTGACCATTTTCCAATGCCCATACAGCTTTTGAAAATGATGGAACCATTTGACCTTTGCTAAAGCTACCCAAATCTCCACCTCTAGTAGCTGATGGTCCTGTAGATTTTGATTTTGCTAACTTTACAAATTTATCTAATAGTACTTTATTTTTTAGAGGCTTTAGAGTAGCGATAATGTCTTCGGCTTCTTTTTAGTCTCTACTAATATATGTCTAGCATTGATAGATGCCTTTTCCAAGAATTTATCTCTATTTGCTTCATAAAACTTTTGAGCTTCGCTATCACTTACTATAGCGTTTTCCATCTGTTCTTTCATCCATAAACTTACTATCAAGTCATCTTTGATTTTTTCTATAGTCTTTTTAAATTCAAGTTTTTCATCTATTTTTTCTTTTTGTGCAAGTTCTGTGAATAGTATTTTCTCTATCAATCTATCTTTGACCAAAGTTTTTTGACTTTCAGTTAGTTGTCCATATATAGCTTGTGGTGCAGATGCTGTAACAAATGTTTGTGCATCTTGTTTGGTGATATTTTTGCCATTTACAGTTACTAATATATCAGATGCCAACATAGAAGATGTCATCATACCTATAGTAAGAAGAGAAGTTTTCGCTAATTTTAACATTTGTAATCCTTAAATAAATTTAACCCAAAGTATAACCCTATTGGGTAAATCATTTATTAATGTGATATTATTACATATCAAAATAGGGAATAAAAATGAAAAAAGCTACCAAAAAAGAGATAGAAGAGATAAAAGAGATATTTCTAACCAACTATCCTGACTCTGTAACGGAATTAAATTATGATAACTTATATCAACTATTAATAAGCGTAATGCTATCAGCTCAATGTACAGACAAGAGAGTAAATATCATCACTCCTGCACTATTTGAAGCCTATCCAAATCCAATATCCCTAGCCAATAGTGATATAGATGAAGTCAAGTCATATATAAATACCTGCTCATTTTTCAATAACAAAGCCAAAAATCTAATCAAAATGGCTCAATCAGTTATAGAAAATTATGATAACGAGATACCACTAGAGAGAGATGAGCTGGTCAAACTAGCAGGAGTAGGGCAGAAGACAGCCAATGTAGTGATGATAGAGTATGCACAAGCAAATCTAATGGCTGTTGATACGCATGTATATAGAGTAGCTCATAGATTGGGATTGAGTGATACCAAGACAGCTATCAAATGTGAAGAGGAGCTTACTAAAAAGTTCAAAACCAATCTAGCATTACTTCATCAAGCCATGGTACTATTTGGCAGATACCACTGCAAAGCTATCAATCCAATATGTGAAGAGTGTATTATGCAAAATCATTGTAGGACAAGTAAGAGTTTTAAGGTCTAAGAATTGAAATATAAATAGATTGAACTAAAAGTTGGTATATAAACCAATTTTTACTATATTTTTATAGGTTTTTATGTACAATATCTAAATATAGTGGAGGTTGTCATGCTAGAACTTATTTATCAGTACCAAAGAGGTTATTTCAAAAAGATTAAAAACTATCCGTATAAAAGATATATGCATAGAGAGTTTATATTCCAAAATAGACTTACTGGACTCTTGGGTGCTAGAGGTGTCGGCAAAACAATATTTTTACTCCAATACCTTGATGATTTAGATATTGATGAGAAAAAAAAGCTCTATCTAAGTGTAGATAATTTAGAGATAGAATCACTCTTTGAGGTGGCACAATATTTTGAACAGACGGGTGGTGAGTTACTCGTGATAGATGAGATACACAAATATCCAAATTTTGAAAAAGAACTCAAAAAGATATATGACATACTAGAACTCAAAGTTATTTTTAGTGGTAGTTCTGCTCTAAAGCTTGACCATTCCAAAGCAGACCTAAGCAGAAGAGCAGTGATATACCATGTCAAAGGTTTATCATTTAGAGAGTTTTTGGAGTTTAAGAGTTCAAAAAACTTTGAGAGATACTCACTTGAAGATATTTTGGAAAATCATATAGAGATAGCATCCAAGATTACACAGCAGATTAAGCCTTTTGAGTATTTTGATGAGTATATACGATATGGATATTACCCTTTTTATTTTGAAAATGAAGATGAGTATCTACTCAAACTATCACAAACTATCAACACTGTTATAGAGGTAGATATACCCTCTATCTTCCCCATAGAGTACAAGAATATCATCAATCTCAAAAAGCTAGTCAAACTCATCTGCTCATCTAAGCCATTTAAGGTAAATCTTCAAGAGTTGATGAGAAAAATGCAATTAGATGATTATAAATCTCTCTATAGACTCATAGACTATTTAGGCAGAGCAAAAATCATAAGAGCCATCAAAGCACAAGCAAAAGGTGATGCTATCTTTGTCAAACCAGACAAACTATATCTCAACAATACAAACCTACTCTTTGCCTACTGTACAGATAGTGAAATAGGCACGATGAGAGAGATATTTTTTGCTAATGCATTTGATAATTTAAAGACAAGTAAACAAGGTGACTTTTTAGTAGATGACAAATACCTATTTGAGATAGGTGGCAAAAACAAAAGCTTCAAGCAGATTAGAGATATAGAGAACTCATTTGTCGTAGCAGATGGCATAGAGGTGGGGTATGGTCATAAAATACCCTTGTGGTTATTTGGTTTTTTGTATTGATAAAAAATAGATGGCAAAATAGTAAAAAGTTTAGTTTTGAGCATATCTATAGTTTCAAATCCTCTGACCAGAAGAAATCTATCCAATCTGTTGCCTCTTTGACATACCAGTTTGGTCTGATTTTGGCAGATGGTTTATAAAATATAGATGCTGTGAATAGTTTTGTTTGTGGATACTCTTTTTGGATTACTTCTAGTACTTTTATTAGTGTCTCTCCACTATCTACTATATCATCTACTATTAGTATGGATTTGGCTGATTTGAGGTTTGGTATATTAAATACCTCTATGGAGTCAAGCTTTTGGGTATCTTCATATCCTATGGTATTGATACTATATACTTCTCGTATATCATAATACTCTCCTAGCATTTGAGCCATAGACAATCCACCTCTTGCTATGCCCAAAATAGTATCAAACTCTACATCTATTTGGGTTGTTAGTATCTTCAAATCATCTCGAAACTGGCTATATGGATAATATACTCTACTCATATATCTTTAGCTCATTGTATAGGCTATCTCTCTCTACTGGAGTAAATCCTCCACTTTTTATCATATTTACAAAATCATCTAATCCCATACCGTTGGCACTTTTTGCTCCTGCTGATGATTGGATAGACTCTTTTTCTATAGTTCCGTCCAAATCATCACAACCAAACTCTTGGGCTATTAGTGCTAGATTGATAGATGCTGTGACCCAATAGGCTTTGATGTGTGCTATATTGTCTAGTAGTATTCTGGATATAGCATAAGTCTTTAGTATCTCTTGACCTGTAGGGAAATCTTTGACCTTTAGGAAGTTATTTTCTCTTTGATAGACCAAAGGTATAAATGCGTTGAACCCTCCTGTCTCATCTTGCAATGTACGCAGACGCAATATATGGTCTATCCTATCGGCTCTGCTTTCTATGTGACCAAATAGCATAGTGGCATTACTCTCTCTGCCTCTTTCGTGCCATTTGCGATGAATATCTAGCCACTGACTAGATGTCACTTTGCCTTTGCATAGATACTCACGCACAGTCTCATCAAATATCTCAGCTCCACCTCCTGGCATAGAATCTACACCATTTTCTATCATCAAATCTATCACCTCATCATACGATATACCATATTCTCTAGTCAAGAAGTCTATCTCAGCAGCAGTCATAGCCTTGATATGCAAAGATGGATATTTCTCTTTGATTTTTCTAAATGCACCCATATACCAATCTACTCCATCATTTGGATTGTGAGCAGATACGATATGTATCTCTTTTGCACCTAGTTTATAAGAGTTATCTACTATTGTCAATATCTCTTCGTGGCTCATTGTATATTGGTTTGGATTTTTGCGACTAGCACTATATGCACAAAACTTGCAAATATCAGCACATATATTAGTAGGGTTTATATGACGATTGATGTTGAAATAGCTCTTCTTACCAAACCTCTCTTGGCGTATATCATCTGCCAATTCTCCTAGAGTGTATAGGTCTAACTCGTACAACGCTTCACCCTCTTTTTGGGTTAGTCTCTCTTTGTTTTTTACTTTTTCTACCAAATTTACCAAATTCATCATATCACCCATAATAATTTTTGAGTATTATAACAGTTGTTTATATTTTATACAAGAGTCAAAGATGAAAATAGGCTAAATTATATATAATGGTACTAAAATATATAAAAGGCAGACCAATATGAGTTTGATAGAGAAGCTAAAGAGTACAATTACAGATGTATTGGGACTAGATATCAAAGAGGATAAATATGCCCTAGTAGATGACCCTATATTTGGTAAAGTAGCCAAATCCAAAGCCCCTGATAAGTGGGTACGAAGCACTTGTGGATATTGTGGAGTGGGTTGTGGTATGTATATCGGAGTCAAAGCAGGAAAAGCAGTATATTCCAAAGGCGACCCTCTCCATCCTGTCAATATGGGTACACTCTGCCCCAAAGGACTTAGCGAACACAAGATGGTATATGCCAATTCTCGTGCCACAAATCCTCTCATTCGCAAAGATGGTAAACTAACTCCTAGTAGCTGGGAAGAGACTTTTACTCACACGGCAGATGAGTTCAAAAGGATACAAGATACTTATGGCAAAGGAGCAGTAGCAGTTATATCCACAGGACAACTACTCACAGAAGAGTTCTATGCCTTAGGCAAATTTGTACAGTTGGGACTAGAAACAAACAACTATGATGGTAATACTACCTTGTGTATGGCATCAGCAGTTATGGGCTACAAGCAATCTTTTGGTTCAGATGGTCCTACTGGATGTTATGAAGATTTCCAAAAAGCAGATGTGATTATGCTAATTGGTGCAAATATAGCAGATAACCACCCAATACTCAAACTTCATATCAATAAAAATGAGAAAAATCCAACTATCATAGTCATAGACCCTAGAAAATCCAAAACTTCTCAAATGGCAGATATATTTGTACCTCTAGCCCCAAGAAGTGATTTGGCTCTACTCAATGGACTATGCTATATCATACTAGAACAAGGTTGGGAAGATGAGAAGTTTATCTACGAGAGGACAAACGGCTACAAAGAGTTCAAAAAGCATATCATAGCCAACTATCCACCTCAAGAGGTATCTCAAATCACAGGTATAGATGTCAAAGATTTGTATAATCTAGCCAAAGTATATGCCACAGCAGAGTCTGCTATGTCTGCGTGGACGATGGGAGTCAATCAAAGTAGCATAGGTACAGATACAGTATCAGCTATATCCAATCTAGCACTAATCACTGGTAATCTAGGCAAAGAGGGAGCATCTCCTATGTCTATCACGGGACAATGCAACGCTATGGGGACTAGAGAGTTTGGATTTACATCATCTATCCCTGCTTATAGAAATTATGCCTCTGAGTCTGATAGAAAAGAGTTCGCAGATATTATAGG
>DAOVZV010000309.1 GCA_030634925.1 Sulfurovum sp. | reverse complement strand
TCTCAGGCATTGTAAAATTTTTACGAATAGACATTTAGTACTCCTCAAAGTAAGTATTATATTATACACATAATATCATACTTATTTTAAACTAGACTTTAATCACTTTAATAATATTCTCAAGCACCTCAAAAGTTCTCTCCACAGATACCAACTCTACCTTTTCTCTAGTAGAGTGAGGATAACGGATATTTGGTCCAATGGATGCAAATTTTATTTTAGGATATTTTTGTGCTATTACTCCACACTCTAGTCCTGCGTGTATGGCTGTCATTTTTGTTTTGCCAAATACAGCTTCTATCTCTTTGCTTATGATATTTGTAAAATCACTAATATCAGGCTTCCATGCAGGGTATTTGTCTTTTAGTTCTATATCAAAACCGTAAGATTTGAAAAAGTCAATGGTCTCTATGGATAGTTTTTCTAGCTTTTTGTTTGACATTGACCTAGCACTTGTCTCTATAAGTATTCCACCTCTTTCATCTGTATTGATAAGAGCTAGATTGATACTGCTATATGGTATATTTAATTTTTTATCCATAGATATTACACCGTGTTTGAAGTTGTATATCATATCTATAGATTTGTCTCCATTTTGAAGTACTCTTGGAGTCTCCTTGAGTACTCTTGTCTTGACTATATCTGTATTTGCTAGTTCTTTGGTGCTATATATAATCGCTACAGCATTGGCAGGTATAGAGTTTCTTCTCTCTCCTGCGTATATGCTACATAATTGAGTGATATTATTTTGGTGTAGATAATCACCCAAAATCTTGATAGCAGATGGTATATCTTTGTCTATATCTACTCCTGAGTGACCACCTACTAGACCTCTGATAGATATTTCATAACATCTACCCTCACCATCTATATACTCATCTTCTCTTGATGCCATAATATCCACACCACCTGCACATCCTATATATACCTCTGCTTCATCTTCACTATCTAGGTTTAGCATATATTGGCTTTTGATGTTGAAATTGACTTCATTTGCACCGATGAGTCCTATCTCTTCATCAGAGGTAATCAAAAACTCCAAATCCTCACCACTATCCATAAGCTCCATCATCATAGCAATAGCTATACCATTGTCAGCACCAAGTGAGCTATCTCTTGCCATCATCCAACCATCTACTACATAAGTCTCTATAGATGGAGCTTTGCCCATACAGACCATATCATAATGTGCTTGTAGGCATAGCTTTGGTGTGCCTTTGGAGATAAATATATTTTCTACTTTGTCTATCTCTACCTCATAGCCTCGACTCTTTGCAAACTCAATCAAAAAGTTATATAATTCGTTGGCATCTGTACTACAATGAGGTATCTGTGTGATAGTTTGGAAATACTCTATAATCTTTGACATAATTACTCTTTTTTTGGTTTATTATACTGTGTTTATATTTTAGTATGGAGTTTTTTGAAATGTCTTGACTTTTTGGATGGAATAGTTATGCTTTTTTTGATTATATTAAATGGTTACAAAATTTGAAAGTCCTAAATTTATTCTAACATAAATAATAATAATTAAGTAAATAAAAATAAATCTTGATTATAATCTTTACAAATATTGAGGGGAAGATGAAATGAATACTATTTATTATGGGGAAGATGAATATTTTAAGATAGTTGACGATATAGCAAAAGATATTTTTTATAAAAGAATGATAAGTATTTTTGGTGCTGGATTTACTGTTGGTGAGAAAACAAATTTTGGTAAAATTGTTCCTTCTGGAGGACAATTTATGAAATATATGATTGATGAAATTCTGAAATATGAAGACAACTATCCTATAACTGAATTAGCAGAATTAGAATTTTATGAATTATCATCAATTTATTTTGAAACAATGGAAGAAAATAATATTAATATTAAAAAAATCTTTAAAGAGTTATTGTAACTAATCACCCTCCAAAGAAATCTTAAATTCAGAAGATTTAGGATAGATTGATTTAAATAAAAAGGAGAGAGGAAATCTTGAATAAAATAAAATATCAATTTTCTTTAAAATCAGAAGATGAATTAAATAATCTG
>DAOVZV010000092.1 GCA_030634925.1 Sulfurovum sp. | reverse complement strand
TCATAGCATAAGATATTACAGGCTGACCAAAGCTAGGACTCTCTGCTATCTTGATACTTCTAGGCACAACTATACAATCTTTGCCCTTTTTGGTATGGAAAAGCTTATCCTTAAAGTGATGCGTCAAATCTGACAACACCTGCTTGGATAGATTATTCTGACCAGAATACATAGTTGGCAAAAAGCCCTTAATCTCCAAACTAGGATTAACAGTCTTTTTGAGTAGGCTAACAGTATTCAACAATTGAGCCAATCCCTCCAATGCAAAAAACTCACATTGAATAGGGATAATCACCGAATCAGATGCACTCAAAGCATTGATAGTGATAGAACCCAAAGCAGGAGGAGAATCTATAATAATATAATCAAACTTCGCCGATACATCTTTTAGCTTCTCTTTGAGTACCAATTCCCTATTTTTCTTGGATGGATTATAAAACTCTTTTTCTATACCCACAAGACCAATATTTGACGGAACTAATTTGAGATTTTTGAAATCTGTCTTGAGTATCACATCAGAAATTTTCTTTGTACCTATCAAAACATGATATATATTAAACTCATAATCACCTCTACTAAAACCCAAACTAGTCGAAGCATTGGATTGAGGGTCTATATCTACCAATAGAACCTTTTTGCCTCTTTCTGCCAAAGATGCTGCTAGATTTACTGCTGTTGTTGTCTTCCCTACGCCACCTTTTTGATTGGCTATGCAAATAATTTCGCTCATCTTAAACTAAATACCTTTTTCTCTTCTATTATCAAAGAGCCATCCTCGCACAAAATAGCATCTGATAGACTCTTTCTTTCATTTCCTATATGCACGGAAAAATTCCTATTTGAGTCAAATTCTATCTCAAATTGACTAAATACCTGCTTCCATTTTGGAAATCTCTCTAGTTGCAAAAGATAATCTTCAAAGAGTTTTTTGGCTTCAATATCGCCACAGAGTGCTTTGTACCCATCAGGAGCATTTTTGAGATTTATACCAATACCACAAACCAAAATATCATCCACCTTTTGAGTAATAGTCCCACCCACCTTATCCACACCCAAATAAAAATCATTTGGCCACTTCAACCAAACACGACTATCATACTCCAAAAGCACCTGCTTCATAATAAAAGAGAAATATATAGAAGCAGAAGAGAGAGGCAAATCACTAGGCAAATCCGATAAAGAGACAGCAAAAGAAGCAAAAAAATTCCCCTCTACTCCACTCCAACCATTGTCACGACTACCTACTCCTAATTCTTGTACTCTACTCAAAATAGCAAAAGGAGCTTTTATACTACCATCTCGTATCTTCTCCACCAAATAAAGCTGTGTAGAGTCAATAGTATCAAAATATAATATCTCCATAGTCTAATCCTATATTTTTATCTAATAATACCATTTTTTTCTCTATTTATTAAAATTTAACTTATGGTATAATAGACTTATAATAAAAAAAGACATCATTTAAAGAAAGGGGCAAAGATGACAAATTCAATATATGAAAAAATGACACTTACACAAGAACATGAAAAAGCTTTAAAATATGCTACAAGTAAGTTATATTTAAAAAAGGTAGAAGTCTCAAAAACTAAACGAGCCAAACGAAAGAGTATTAGAAAAAAAGGTCTTAATCAAGAAATTAATAAAGCCCTTACAGCTCTTTAGGCTTTAAATACCTTATGACTATAAAAGATTATTATAATAGCCTAAGTTTTGTAGCTCTTAATGAGCTATTGAAACAACATCC
Organism: Sulfurovum sp.; assembly: GCA_030634925.1. Classification (GTDB taxonomy): domain Bacteria; phylum Campylobacterota; class Campylobacteria; order Campylobacterales; family Sulfurovaceae; genus Sulfurovum. The sequence goes on along the minus strand of DAOVZV010000092.1, from coordinate 3,982 downwards.
TCAAAAGAAGATAGAAAAACTGCTCTCTACATTTAAATGTATCAAAAATCCAGACCTTGAAGAGTTTTTAATAACACCTGATAAAGCCATACAATCAGAAAAACGAGCTATTACACGCACTTATCTATATTTGGAACTGCAAGATAGGGATGTTATAGTCGTAGCCTATTTTACTATCACACTAAAAGCACTTCATACAGATGGATTAAGTAAAAGTATCATTAAAAAGCTTGATGGAATAGATAAAAATAGAGAAATTATTCCGTGTTACCTCATCGCACAACTTGGTAAAACAACTTATTGTAAATATAAAATAGGACAAAATATCCTAGATGATGCTATTGCTACTATACGAGAGAGCTATCAAATTATAGGTGGTAGATTTATCATCTTAGACTCTGTTAATATTCAAGAGGTAATTGAGTTTTATAAAAATGAACCTAATAGTTTTGTATTACTTGACCAAAATAGCCAGAAACAAAATGTCAAGATGTACTATCCTCTTACTTAATTCGCATTCCTAATATTTCTCCTATGCTTTTTAAATGTATCTGTAAAGTCGTGTACTCCGTCTTTGTTTAGCATAAAGTATAGGTAGTTTGTTTTGGCTGGGTTGATGGCTGATTTGATGGCTGTGATTGATACTGCACCTATTGGTGAGTGTGGGAGACCTTTTTTCTTGTATGTGTTGAAGCTTGTTTTGTCTTCTTTTATTCGTTTTGAGGTTACTTTGATGTGTGAGTATTTACCGTAGTTTAGTGTACCATCCATCTGTAATCTCATATTTTTGGCTAGGCGATTATATATTACGGATGAGACTATTGGCATCTCTTTTTTGCTTCCTGCTTCTTTTTGTATGATTGAGGCTATTGTTAGTATCTTTAGCCATCTTGTCTGATTGTAGTCTCCGTATATTTCAGTAGATAGTTTTTTGTACTTTTTTTCGGAGAGTTTTATCAGAAATGTTATTAGGTTTTTCTCTTTTATGCCATAGGGTAGATGATATGTGTCTGGATATATACCTGCTTCTGGATATGGTGATAACTCTTTGTAGTATTTATCTAGTATCTCTTTGTCTAGGTTTAGTTGTTTGGATATTAAGCCAAAGAAAATCTCTCTTGTCTCTCCTGGTATGAGTGTGATTTTTTGTATTTTGGATTTTGGATAGCTGATTTGATATAAAAAATCTATACGATTTAGCCTTTTTTGTCCTATATCTACCCATCCTGATTTGGGATTTCCTATCATTCTTAGTATATATTTATCTATAGGAGTAAGTGCCAAGCCTTTTTTTGTTAGGTGTGATATAATGTGAGTTATAGAACCTTTTGGGATATAGATAGTTGGTTTAGTCTCGATTGGTATTGTAGTATAAAAGGCTATAGATATGATAAAGACAAGTGTAATGTTTTTTGCCAATAGCCATATCCTCTTTAGAAATATCATCATTTTTATAATCCTTTTTTTAATATCTATATTTGTATCTTTAAGAGTTGGTATATCTATGGATACACTCAAACTTCCCAAATATAATTTAAGTGGATTATACATCAAACTCAATAAAAACCTGATACTCAAATCTACTATAGATAAAATCTATATCAAAGAACACAATATAACTATAAAAGCCAATATAAAATATGATTTGTACAGAGATGAAATATCTGCCAAAGGTTATGGTAAGTTAAGTGATATTGTGCTTGATTTCAATGTAACTAAAGTAGATAAACATATAAAGTTCTCTCTACAAAGTAATAGGTTCAAAAATATCAAAGCGATTATAGACAAAGTAGAGTTATCTGATGAGATTAAGAGTTGGATATTGGAGAAAGTACAGACAAAAGGTTATAGGCTATTATCTCTAAGTGGCACAGGAGATATGATAGATGGTAAATTTGAGATAGATATAGATAAACTCAAGGCCAATATGCTTTTTATGAGTGCTGATATACACTTCAAAGAAAAATTATCTCCTATTATTACAAGTCATTTTATACTCACTTATGCAGATGAGCGATTATACTTTGATTTGCATGACCCAGTATATGAGGGCAAGAGTCTAGCCAAAAGTGATGTAGCTGTAAAAAACTTAGCAAGTGATAATCCTATACTAATTATAAATATCTTTATGCACACTAGATTTGATGATATTATGGCTAAACTCATCAACACTTATAAGGTCAATATCCCAGTTGTACAAGAAAATGGCAAACTCAAAGCACATTTCAACGCCAAAATAGGACTCGTAGATGATGTCAATCTATTCTTGTGTGATGTAGAGTTTGGCAAGGGTGATGTGATTATAAAAGAGATAAATCTACCTATACAATCTGGCAAATTGCATTATGAGAAAGGTATTATCTCACTCAAAGATATAAAACTAAAAGATAAATATATAAAAGCCAAAGCAAATGGCAAGATAGACCTAAAAGCTCAAAAGGTGGATTTGATTTTTGATACCAAGTCTATAGTTATCAAAAGTAAAAGAAAAAAAGTCTTTGTACTCAAAAATACCAAACTACCAGTAACTATAAAATACAAAAAAGGTACAAAAATAGAGATACCCAAGCTATCTCTCACTCTAAATAGAGGCAAGAAATATACTACTATCAAAATAAATAATCTAAGACGAATAAAACCATATCTCATTGATGGAGCATTTATAGAACAAGGTGGTAATATACTAGTAAAGACCAAAGATTTCAAGACATATACACTTGATGGAGTTATCAAAAAGCTATCTTGTCCATTTTATGATAAAAGAGATAGATGCAAAACAAGAGTAAAATTCAATGGTAAAATAACGCCCAAAAATACACATATATACGCATTTGGCAAACGATTTTACTACAATAAAAGAAAGTCTCAACTAAAGATAAAAAATATAAATATAGACCTAAAAAAGCTTCTAAAAACTAAATCAAAATCAAATAAAAGTAATAAAAAGATGGTAATAATAGGCAAAAATAGCCATCTTCGATATGGTAAATATAGACTCCTAACCGATAGCTATGATATAGAGATAGCAAGAAATGGAAATATCAAAGCTATCGGATTGGCAAAAGGTGATATTGTCAGGTTCAATAAAAAAAGGAATAAACTATCTATCCGTGCTATGCGTATCAAAGATAAAATACTACATCCTCTCATAGACTTTGATGGACTCAAAGGTGGTAGATACTCTCTTCACAAATCGGGAAATCCCAAAAAGACGATGAAAGGAGAGATAATCATAGAAGGTGGTGTGATGAAAGATTTCAAGGCATATAATAATACATTGGCTTTTATCAATACTCTCCCTGCCCTAGCCGTACTACAAGACCCAGGGTTCTCCAAAAAAGGTTTCAATATAATAGATGGAGTGATAAACTACAGAATGATAGGCACACACAAAATAATATTTGATTCCATATATATCAAAGGCTCATCTGCGACTATTGTAGGTAAAGGTAATCTAAATATCAAAAAAGGCACTATAGATATGAATTTGGCTGTTCAAGTCGGTAGAGAATTGGGCAAAGTAGTTGGAAGTTTGCCACTTCTAGGATATATATTGATGGGCAAAGACAAGAGTATGACCGTCGGACTCAAAATCAATGGAAAAATCAAAAAGCCAATAGTAGAGACAAATGTAGCATCGGATATACTCACACTTCCATTAAATCTAATCAAAAGAACTCTACAGTCACCAAGTCATATCATCAATCAATAGGAGTAACTATTATAAATTATATCAAACTAATCATAGGTTCGACTATTACCATATCTATAGTACTTTTTAGTTGGCATAACTTTTATATGCTTAGTTGTCTAGCCCTCATCTCTCCTATATTGATATGGTTTGTAATTAGCTATAGCTATATAGACAAAAAAATGAAGCAAAGAGTATGTACTAGAGACTGTTATATCCATCATAATTCAATATTTTCTACTATACTACTCTCTCCATATATGGTAAGTATATTTTACTCTATATTATCTA
>DAOVZV010000041.1 GCA_030634925.1 Sulfurovum sp. | reverse complement strand
CTTTTGTGGTGGATAAATCCACCCTACGCGATATGTATTTTTGATTTTATGATTTATAATACATCGCGTAGGGTGGGATTTCCCACCTTTTAAATCAAAACAAAAACCCTACTTCTCATCTCTATCCATATAAGCAAATATCCCATCTTTGACCAACTCTTCTTCCTTCGCCTCTTTTTCTATTATAGTATTACTTGCGTCAAATCCTAGCTCTTTTAGTCTCTCTAATACTGGTGGGTGGGTGTAGTAGAAAAATATTACTAGTGGGTGTGATTTTGGGAATGCTTTGTTTTCTGTGATTAATTTCATTAGGGCTGATATTAGGTTCTCTTTCCCTCCTAACTCTGAACCGAACTCATCAGCTGCATATTCGTTGTGACGGCTTACAGCAGACATAAATGGAGTGAATACGAAGCTTACTAATGGCAATAATAACATTAGCATAGCAATCTCTGCTCCTGCTGATTGTACTATGCCCATATCTGTAAATAGTGTCTCTGGTAGGTGTCCGAATAGATAGAATGATATGAATAGTAACAAGCCTATAAGTCCTATGTTTTTCCATATATCTCCGTGGGTGAAGTGTCCTAGTTCGTGACCTAGTACTGCTAGTAGCTCTTTGGTGTTTAGTTTGGCTATTAGGGTATCAAATAATACTACTCTTTTACTCTTGCCTAATCCTCCGAAGAATGCGTTTAGCCTACTGTCTCTTTTACTTGCGTCCATTACGAAAATGCCGTTGTTTTTGAGTCCTACTTTGACCATCATTTCATCTATTTGGGTTTTGAGTTCGCCCTCTTCTAGTGGTGAAAATTTGTTAAATAGTGCCATAAATGTTGGTGCTAATACATTGGCTAATATCGCTATACTAAACATCATCACAAAGCCCCATAGCCACCATGACTCGAAGCTCTCTATTATCCATGCTAGAAGTGCAAATATCGCTCCTCCTAGTATGACAAATAGAAGTGTGGATTTGATAGTATCTATGATGTACATCTTGGCTGTCATCTTGTTAAATCCAAATGCACTATCTATTTTGAATTTTTGATAAAGCTCAAAAGGGAGACCTACGATATAATTAACAATGATAAATCCAAAAAGAAACACAACAGCTTGGGCAATAGTCCCCTCTACTAATATGAGGCTATTTAACCACGCGAAACCTGCGATTACCCACCATATAAACATTAGATAATCTACAAGCGTATTGACAAGTCCTAGCTTACCGTTGGCTACGGCATAATTACCTGCGATTAGGTATTTTGATGCTGACATTAGTACAGGAGTTTTGCGTTTTTCTGTATTGATGAAGCCTATTTGCATAATAGAGATATAGACCTTCATAAATGTATATAGAGAGTAGAAGATTATAATAGTTTGTAACATATTTTATCCTTGATTTTGTAATTGATGAAATATATCCAATTAATCCTTTATAATATCTTCATTATCTATCATTTATCAAGCCTCTCAAAATATCTTTTATCATCAAGTCATACTCTTTTAGTATCTCTGCTTCTACCTCATCACTAGTTCTAAACTTCTTGTGGTACTTCTCTAGTGAGTTTTTGAGGTCATCTGTTAGCCACTTGTCTCTAAATACACTCTCCAAATCTAAGTGTCTATCTATGTCTATTTTGTCTCGTGATGCGTGTGAACGATTGGCTATTTGGCTTGTATGATACAACGCTCGACCCAATAGGATATATGGAAAGTTCTTATTTTTCATAGGACCAATTTCGAGATATTTTTTACCTAGATTTTGTCCTAGTATCTTGATGTCTGACAACTCATCAAATCCGAAATATCCTCCTGTAGCACCGACAACTGCACCTATCGCTCCACCTATAAAAAAGGTATGTCCGATAAAGAGTAAATCTATAGTAGCACCAGTCATCGCGCCACTTGTCATCCCCATTAGCATAAGCTCTTTTCTAGTGAGTCCAAATACAGATGCACTCTCTTTGGAAAATAAATCCAATCCATTAAATGGCAAAATATCTTGTTCTATCGCTAGATGTTGATGCTTCCATATAGATTTCATCCTCTTTTGTGTATCTATCTCAAAGCCTCTGAGTTTATCTTTGTATTTGCCCTCTATTTTCTCTTTGTCCTCTTTGGATGCTTCATCTTTGTCTATAGATAATTTATCTACCATACTGATAGAGTCATAGAGTAATCTAGCCAATAGTGATGCACTTCTCTCTATCATCTGTGTCTGATATTGTTCAAATAGTATTATAGACTCTTTGACATCATCTATCCACTCCTCTTTGAGCTGTGACATACTCTCTAGTATCCCAATATGATGTACGAAAGTAGCCCTCATAGGATTGAAAGTCCTCACCATTTTGAAATATTGTCCTAATGCCATCTTCCACTCTTGGCTATAGTCACTACTATCTATATGATTGATAAGAGCCATAGATGGCTGACCTGTCCAACGGAGTATCTCCATCTCTGCTTCATACTCTGCACCATAGGGCTTTGAGCCATCTACTACATATATGATACCAGCTCCATCCATAATAGGTTCTAATAACTCTATTTCGTCATTGAACCTGACATCTGATTTGTGTTCTGCGATAAAAGCACGAACTACCTCGTGCTTTTTGTCTGCTCGAACTTCATGCTTTTGCAACCACGCCAATACTCTTCTAGCCCTCTGAAACCCAGGGGTATCATACAATTCATAAAGTATTTTGCCATCTACACTTAGTGGGAAGCTTCGTCTTTTGGTTGTAGTCCCTGGAGTATTGGATACTTGTACGCTATCATCCATAGCAAGGGCTGATACTATCGAGCTTTTGCCTTTGTTTGGATGTCCAACTACTGCAAATCTAGGATGTGATAATATCATCTTTTCAACCACACTTTGCCATCTTCTGATAGTGATAGCTTATTTGCCCATATATCAATATAAGTATCTGTAGTCTTATAATCATCTTCTAGTGTTCCTATTGGCATTATTATCACCTTTTTGACATTATCATTGATACTCAAATCAGCTAGATAATCTACAAAGTCCATCATAGGAGGCTCCCATGCTTTGACAAACAATAATATATCTCCACTACTATCATCTATCACTTTATCATCTTCATCGAGACTATTAGACCCACCTACTATAGCGTGTTTGGGTGATGATAATCCTATACTATCAGATATTACCAACAGCTCATCATATCTCATACCCAATCCTTGTATCATATCATAATCATACTCTTTGAACTTCTCTATAGTCTGCTCATATCCATCGTGAGTTGGTACAAATAGTGCCTCTTGTTGTGTGGAGTTTGTATTGATTATAGGTTGATTTATCTCTCTTAGTAGTCTATTTGTGCCTATGAGTTTGAGTATAGATGTAGATACAGCATATCTAAGTCCCAGATGAGATACCACAAGCACCAAAAGTCTCAATACAATAGCATAAAACAGCGTAGCAAATGCCAAAAATCTCCACCACTCACCTAGAGATGAAGCATGTGATATGATATTGGGACTAAGTCTATCTCCTAATCTAAAGTATTGACTATGTTCAATCAGCTCGATAGATGGTACAAAACTAGGAAACAAATATCTCCACGGAGCAGATATAAAATACAAAAACTGATGAAAAGTCTCTGGAGTTATATCTATAGTCGTACTCCACGCAAAGGCTATATCTTGTGTCACCACCACACCCAAAAGTGCGACAAAAAGTCCAAAAGAGAAAGATAATGCCACAAGTTGTGAGCGTTTGATAATTATCCAATTGGTAAGTAGTGGATTTATCTTGAACTCTTTGATATCATCTTTGATACTACTTGGTAACCATCCCAAAATCTTCTCCATCCAAAAAGCAGGAGATATGTGCATCAAAATACTCTTTGTCTGATTGATACGAAACATAGACAAAGCAGTCAATGTCATCGTAAAAATAGGCAAAAATACTACCATTGCTATAAAATATATGATATTTACAGGCTCTTTTCCATCATAAGAGAGTAATCCCATACCAGAAAATAGTCCAAAGATAAAAGCCAAAATAACCAAAGTAATAGTAATCCCATATAGATATGATGAAAAGGATAGACTAATCAGAGGTTTTTGAAGTTTTGATTTATACTTATCTGCCCATGCCAATAGCTGTTTTTGTGGCTTACCCCTCAAGGATTTGTGCTTTAGTCCAAATGCACGATTATCCTCTATGGTAGTTGGATTATCTTCTAATACCTGATATAAATCTATATATGAGTTGATATTCATGGAGCTTCAGGACAACCATAAATAAGACATCTTAAAGCTTCTCTATACTCTTCATCATCATAGCTATCTACTCTTGCTACACCCTCTTCTACAGCAGTTTTGGCTACTGCACTAGAGACCCATATCAGTACCTCTTTGTTAAATGGCAATGGTATGATGTGGTCTTTACCATAAGTTATATCTTGATTATGGTACGCAGCTTTGACATAATATGGTACTGGTTCTTTTGCCAACTCTGCCAATGCCACAGCTGCTGCCATCTTCATACCCTCTGTAATCTTCCTAGCTCTCACATCCAATGCCCCTCTAAATATAAAAGGAAACCCTAGTACATTGTTGGTCTGATTTGGATAATCAGACCGACCAGTACCGATGATAGCGTCATCTCTTACCTCTTTTATCTCTTCAGGAAGTATCTCTGGAGTAGGATTAGCAAGAGCAAATATGATAGGTTCATCTGCCATTTTGGATACCATCTCTTTGCTCAAAGCTCCTGCTTGACTAAGTCCTAAGAACATATCAGCACCATCAATAGCCTCTAGCAGAGTCGTAAATGGTGTATCTATCGCAAACTCTGCTTTGTATTTATTTAGGTCAGTTCTAGCTGTAGAGATGACACCTTTGGAGTCACACATAATGATATTTTTTGCACCCAATGCTTGATACATCTTTGCACAAGATATTCCAGCAGCTCCTGCTCCATTTACTACTATCTTTATCTCATCTACTTTTTTGTTTGTTAGTTCAAGTGCGTTGATAAGTCCTGCTGTTGTGATGATAGCCGTACCATGTTGGTCGTCGTGAAATACTGGAATATCAAGCTCTTCTTTGAGTATTCTCTCTATCTCAAAACATCTAGGAGCAGATATATCTTCTAGATTTATACCTCCAAAAGTAGGAGCTATCGCCTTACAAGTAGCTACTATCTCTTCGACTGTATGAACATCAAGTTCTATATCAAAAGCATCTACATTGGCAAACTTTTTGAACAGTACTGCTTTACCCTCCATCACTGGCTTAGATGCCAAAGGACCAATATCTCCAAGTCCCAAAACAGCAGTACCATCAGATATTACAGCCACAAGATTGGAACGATTTGTATATTCAAAAGATAGACTCTCATCTCTAGCTATCTCCAAACATGGTATAGCCACTCCTGGGGTATATGCTAATGACAAATCATATTGTGTATCACACGCTTTGGTTAGGTCTATTCCTATCTTTCCTTGCTTGTGATACTCTAGTGCTTTTTCTTTTGTTATTTCTGACATCTATTTTCCTTTTTGATTAATCGTTTAGACAAAAATCTCATCCAAAATAGTATTTACATACTCATTTGCTTTGAAGATTATCAAATCTTTTGGCTGTTCTCCCGTACCGATATAAAATATTGGCATCTTAAGCTCATCTGCGATACTAAGTACCGAACCACCTTTTGCTGTCCCATCTAACTTTGTGATGATAATACCATCTATCCCTATCATCTCATCAAATGCTTTAGCTTGATTGATAGATGAGCTTCCTTGTGTTCCATCTAGTATTAGCATCTTTCTATTTGGTGCGTTTTCTAGTGCTTTATTGGCTGTTCTTATCATCTTTTTTAGCTCTTCACTTAGATTTGGTTGGTTATGTAATCGTCCTGCTGTATCTATGATGATATTGTCAAACCCTTTGGCTACTCCTGATGTTATCGCATCATATACCACAGCAGATGGGTCATGTCCTTGCTTGGTAGAGACTATTGGAATATCTAGTTTTACAGCCCATCTACTTAGCTGTTCTATCGCTGCTGCTCTAAAAGTATCACCAGCACCCAATAGTACTTTTTTGCCCTCACTCTTGTATCTGTATGCTAGTTTGGATATTGTTGTAGTCTTACCAGCTCCATTGACACCGATAATCATCTCTACAAACGGCTTGACATCACTATTTTTGAAATCTGCTTTGTATTGAAATACAGATATTAGTGAGTTGAATGCTTGAACTCTATTGACCTCATCAGACAATGGTTCTAGTAGTCTCTCCACCAAATCATAATGCACATCTGCTTCTAGCAAAATATCTTCAAATTCATCTTTTGGGATATTTTTGCGTTTTTTGGGTGCTACATCTTTGATAGCATCTGTGGTTTTACCCAATACTCGTTTCAATAATTTACTGAACATATTTTATTACCTTGTCTGTTGGTTTGATTATTTTTAGTTTGATTGTTTTATCGCTTGTTTGATGTCATACTCTATCATCTCGATAGGTACTATACCCTCATAGTGTCTGATATATCTACCCTCTGCGTACAGAGCCAAAAGTGGTTTATCATAATTATCCTCTAGCTTTAGTCCCTTTGCCAAAAGAGAGACAAACATAGTATTTTGTGTATCATTGGATATAGGGTACTTTATATGATAAGTATTTACAAAACTATCTAGTTTGGTCTGATTGGTCTCATCAGTGACAACTCCTATCACAAATACATCATTTGAGTACTTTTGTTGTATGAAATTGAGATACTTTATCTCTTCTACACAAGGTTCACAATCCAAACCAAATATATTGACAAGCAAAACACCTTGTTCAACTGTATGAAATATCACTTTCTTATCCGATACGGTCACTCTCCTATCTGTAATAGTAAATGTATCTATATCATTTTGGCTGTTATTATCATCAGATATATCAAACATCATATCATCATGCTCTTTGGGAGTATCTTTGTCACATCCAAGAAGAAGAAATAAAAATAAAAGATAAATAGATATTTTATGCACAAAGTCCCTTTGGGTATAATCAGTATAGTGATTATAGCAAAAGAGGATTAGAAAAGAGATGAGTATTACCAAAGAAGATAGAAAAAAAGCATTTAGAAGAGAGTCTTTGAGACAATTAAAAAAAGTAGCCAAGCAAAATAGCTACAAAAAGGACAAAGTAGTATCAGATATGATATACAGATACATAGTCAAAAACAGTAGCAAAAACATAATGTTATACCTACCATTGGCTATGGAGGTAAATATATACAACCTAATAAATCACTTACGCAAAGAAAAGAGAAACCTCTTTGTGCCATTTATGGAGGGTTCAAGTTTTAGGTTGGTAAAATATAGATTACCATTAAGAAAAAGAAAATTTGGGATAAAAGAACCCAATAATTCAAATCAATATCATACAAAAAAATTAGATTTAGCAATAGTACCAATAGTCGGGATAGATGTCACCAAAAGACGCATCGGATTTGGTAAAGGTATGTATGATAGATTTTTTGAAAAAGAAAACAAAAACATAAAGAAGACTATATTTGTATCGCGTAAGCTCTGTTATACCAAAGATGTTCTAACCGACCATTATGATATAAAGTCAGATATAATCATTACGCCTACAAGTATCTCAAAAGGATAAATGATGTTAGGAACAATAGGTATTTCAACCTTGACAGGAGTCGCAATTGGTGCAGGTATATCATACCTAATACTAAGTCGCAACGACAAAGATAGGTTTAGACACATAGAACTAGAGGTCAAAGCAAAAGCAAAAGCCATCACCGGTTCGCTGATCGCAATGATCATAAAGAAAGTTTTTCCCATTTGAATAGCATCTACATCATCAGTGAAAAAAGACATTATAGTTTCCGGGAAGATAAAAAAGATAATAGCGATAAATGTCAT
>DAOVZV010000353.1 GCA_030634925.1 Sulfurovum sp. | reverse complement strand
TAGGAAGAGGAAGTTTGAGTAAAATTGACTCTATCAAACGACTCATCTTTTTCTTATCCCAAAGATAACTATTTCTTTGAAAGTCAGGATTTAAATCTATCTCCTTATGTTTTAACCTATCAACAAGAGTAGAAAGTGCCAAAACCCTATTATTGATATTAATATCTTTTGTAGAGAAAGGACTACTAATCTCTACATCACTATCATAGTCACTATGTGTTGGATTTTCTACTTCTATCTCATTACTCATTATTTATCCTCATATTATATATTAAAAGTCATTATAGCAAATCAAGCATAAACCAACTATCCACACTCCCTAGCCCCCAATCTAATTATCTCCACACAGCTAAACCCTGCTTCTTTTCGTGCCTTTACATTTATATGTGGTCGGTGTTTGTCTGTTAGGTCGTATCTCTCTAGTATCTCAAAATATTTATCTTCTTCTTTGCCCTTTGGTACTCCTGCTTTTTGGCATAGATATCGAAACCATTTGTCTCCTTTTTGTACATGGTCTATCTCTTCATCTAGTATTATGTGGAGCATATCTATTAGTTTGGCTACTGATGGAATTTTATGTTTATTGGATAGTTTTTTGATGATTTGGGGGCTTACATCTAGTCCTGAAGCCTCGAAATATCTGGGGACTATTGCCATTCTGTCTAGTATGCTATTGGCTGTATTTATTGACGCGTCAAATAGTCCACAGTGGACTGGGAAATCACCATACTCAAAGCCTAGTTCTACTAGAAGACTATCTAACATCTCAAAGTGTCTTATCTCATCACTGGCTACTTCTAACCAATCTCTTTTGTACTCTAATGGCATATTGGGATAGCGATATACAGCGTCAAGTGCCAAATCTATAGCCGAATACTCTATATGAGCGATGGCGTGGACTAGAGAGGCTAATCCCTCGTTGGTATCAAAGTCTTTACGAGTTTTCAAATCTTTGGGAGAGACTATTTGGCATTTGGACGCATAAGATGGATTTGCAAATATAATAGGTACGAAACCATCACAACTCCATACCTCATCTAATGACTCCATACATCTATTGGTCATCTCTTTTTTAGCTGATATATCATCGCTTTGGATAGCTTTTTGTAGTAGTTGGTAGCTCATCTATCTCTCTACCTTTATCTCTTTGATTATATTATCTTGGTTATTGAGTATGATGATAATATCTCCCTCTTGAAGCTTCTCTTTGGATATTTCAAATATCAATCCTCTACTCTCTTTGGGATTGATTGGCTTTTGAGGTTGGCTACTCCAAACCTCTTTGTCATCTCTTTTTATCTTGCATATCAGAGGTACAAAAGATACCTCTTTGAATATTATGGAGACTATTGATGTCTCTTTGGATAGATATATGGTAGCATTGGTGAGTTTTGTGCTGTTTTCAAATGTCACACCCTTGATATGACCACCACTTCTTATGGTATTGAGTCCCTCATCTACAGGAGGTTTGGAAAAACTAGCATATAGTAATCCCATCATCAATATAAATCCTAGCAAATATATCTTTAGCATTTTATAATCATTATTTTCCAAATAGTTTTTGAGCATAATAGTCTCCTTATATAGTTTCTATTATATCTAAACTCCACTCAAAATAAAGCTACTCCAGTAAAATGGGTGCATATTAT
>DAOVZV010000079.1 GCA_030634925.1 Sulfurovum sp. | reverse complement strand
TATTTCACAAAGGGATAGATTGATATATAGTCTAGGAGGTTTTTTTATTTTTTTGGGTTTATATTTAGTTTATTATTTTAAGAATATCATATTAGGAATTTGTTGTATATTGATATTTCTTTTGCTTGGTTGGATATTGTATAGCTCAAATTCTACTCATATGGTAAATGATATAGCATTAATAATGAATCCTCTAAATATGTTCAAATCTAAAGATTATTTTGAACATATCGCTCCTTTTGGAATGTTTGTTAAGTTGGTTATATCTGTTTTATTGTATCAATTTATTATGGCATTTAGAAATAATACAAGGCGTAAATAATGTATAAAAAACTAGATAACCTCAAAAAAAGACTAGATAAACATCGTCCTTTAGATAGAAATATAGTCTCCTCTTTAAGAGAAGATTTAATCTTGCGTTGGACATATAACTCTAATGCGATAGAGGGAAATACACTTACGCTTAATGAAACCAAAGTAGCCTTAGAGGGTATTACAGTGGGAGGTAAAACGCTAAGAGAACACTTTGAAGCGATTAACCATAAAGAGGCTATTTTATTTGTGGAAACCTTGGTATCTCAAAATGAGCCTTTGAGTGAATACACGATTAAATCATTACATTCACTTATTTTAAAAAATATAGATGATAGCAATGCAGGAAGCTATCGAAATATCAATGTCATAATCTCTGGAGCAACACACAGACCACCCATACATATAGAAGTAGCACCTCAAATGGAAGCATTTATACAATGGTATAATACTCAAGCCCAAGAACTTCATCCGATAGAAAGAGCGTGTAGAGTACATATAGATTTTGTAGCTATTCACCCATTTATAGATGGCAACGGAAGAACTTCAATACTGCTAATGAATTTAGAGCTTATGAAGAGTGGTTTTCCTCCTATTGTGATTAGTGTCAAAGATAGATTAAAATATTATGAAGCCCTAGACAAAGCTCATACAGATAAAGACTATAATGACTTTATAGCCTTAGTATCTCATAATATAGAAGAGAGTTTTGAGCCTTATTGGTTTGTGTTGGGTGAAGTGTTATGATAACAATAAAGTTAAAAAAGGAAACCAAATGAACATAATATTCGGACCAATACACTCGCGTCGTTTTGGTAAATCTCTTGGGGTGGATTTGAGTCCTTCAAAAAAGCAGTGTAATTTTGATTGTCTCTATTGTGAGCTTGACCCTGCTGATACTATTGGTGAGTATGATGATGTGTTGAGTGTAGTAGAGATTGTCTCTGCTATCAAGACGGCACTTATTGAGCATAGTGATATTGATGTGCTTACTATTACTGCTAATGGTGAGCCTACTTTGTACCCGTATTTGTCTGAATTGATAGATGAGATAAATCTATTTAGAGGGGATACTCGTACTTTGATATTGTCTAATGCTAGTATGATAGATAGGGTGGAAGTGCAGGATGCTTTGATGAAGTTTGATGAGGTTAAGCTTTCGCTTGATTGTGCTTCTGCTCGTTGTCTCAAAAGGCTTGACCGTTCTGATGTCTCTATCGATGTGGATAGTATCAAGTCTGGGATGTTGGAGTTTTGGGATAGGTATGATAAGTCTCTAGTTATAGAGATACTTATGGTCAAGAACCTCAACGATAGTAGTGATGAGATAGGAAAACTCAATGAGTATCTGATGAAGCTTCGTCCTACTCGGATAGATATGGGTACGAT
Organism: Sulfurovum sp.; assembly: GCA_030634925.1. Classification (GTDB taxonomy): domain Bacteria; phylum Campylobacterota; class Campylobacteria; order Campylobacterales; family Sulfurovaceae; genus Sulfurovum. Next base: position 4,348 of record DAOVZV010000079.1, on the reverse strand, counting down.
AGATAGACCTCCTGCTTTTGATGTCTCTCCTGTGAGCTATGAGAGGCTTTTGGAGATTAGTCATCTGTTTGATAGTAGTTTGCCTCTGTATATTGCTTCACGCAAGAAGTCTGATATGAAATCATCTAGTTATGATGAGGAGGAGATAGTCAAGACTTTGCTAAAGAGACCTTTGACTATGGATGATATATCTGTGCTGTTTGATAGTGATAGTCGAGGTATATTTGATGAGTTATTAAAGAGTCAAAAGATAGTTGAGGTAGAGACAAATGGAGTAGTCTTTTATAAAGTAACTAAATAAACTTGACAAGAAGTGACTAAAGGTTGTATAATTACTCATAATAATAATTTTAAAGGATTTTTATGAGTATTTTAGAAAAATTGACCAATCAGATGCAGAGTACTTTGGAGAGTGGAGTATCTCTAGCTTTGCACAATAAAAACCAAGAAGTACAACCTATACATTTGATTTGGGCTTTGCTTACGAACTCTGGAAGTATATTGCATCAGGCTCTCAACAAGATGTCTATAGACAAACCTGCTATAGAGTTGGAGACAAAGAGTATAGCCAATAAGCTACCATCTGTCTCTTCTGTAACCAAAGAGTCTATACGGTTGTCACAAGATAGTATGAGAACACTCCAAAACGGTGAGGGTGCGATGACTGCCAATGGTGACTCTTATCTAGCAGTTGATGCATGGCTTGTAGCCAATATAGGTGAGAGTTTTATCATAGATAGTATGGGTAAATATCTCAATTTGAGCGAACTCAAAAAGACTTTGGAGTCTATCAGAGGTGGCAAGAGTATAGAGTCTCAATCAGGTGATGAGACACTAGAAGCACTAGAAAAATACGGTGTGGATTTGAACAAAAAAGCACTTGATGGTGAGCTTGACCCTGTGATAGGTAGAGATGAAGAGGTGCAGAGGATGATGCAGATACTCATCCGAAAGACCAAAAACAATCCAATACTCATAGGAGAACCAGGGACTGGTAAGACTGCTATTGTGGAGGGATTGGCTCAGAGAATTGTAAACAAAGAAGTACCTTTGAGTCTCCAAAATATGAGAGTAATAAGCCTAGATATGAGTCGTCTCATAGCAGGTGCAAAGTATAGAGGAGAGTTCGAGGATAGACTCAAAGCTGTAGTAGATGAGGTCAAGGAAGCATCTAATATCATACTATTTATAGATGAGATACATACGATAGTCGGAGCAGGGGCAAGTGAGGGAAGTATGGATGCTGCCAATATCCTCAAACCTGCTCTTGCTCGTGGTGAGCTTCATACTATAGGTGCTACTACACTCAAAGAGTATAGGAAGTATTTCGAGAAAGATACTGCTTTGCAGAGGAGATTTCAGCCTGTAAAAGTGGAAGAGCCTAGTATCAATGAAGCCCTACAGATACTTAGAGGTATCAAGGAGAAGCTAGAGGCTCATCATAATGTGACTATTACAGATAGTGCATTGGTAGCATCTGCGAAACTAAGTGATAGATATATTACAGATAGGTTTTTGCCTGATAAGGCTATCGACCTTATTGATGAAGCATCAGCAGAACTCAAAATGCAGATAGAGAGTGAACCAAAAGACTTGTCCAAAGCCAAGAGAGAGATAGTCACTCTACAAGTAGAGAAAGAAGCTCTAAAGATGGAGCAGAGTGAGAAAAATAGCAACCGTCTAATAGAGATAGAAAAAGAACTAGCCGATTTGGATGAAAATAGAGTAGCATTACAAAATCAGTTTGACAATGAAAAGGGTGTATTCAATGATATAGCCAAAGTCAAATTTGAATTAGATGCACTAAAGACACAAGCACAAAACCTAAAAAGAGATAGTGATTTTACCAAATCAGCAGAGATAGAGTATGGACAGATACCTGCCAAACAGACTCAACTCAAAGCACTAGAAGATAAGTGGAATATGATGATGAGCGAAGGAACTCTACTCAAAAACTCTGTAGATGAGGATATGATAGCTAGTATAGTGAGCCGTTGGACTGGTATCAGTGTAAACAAAATGCTCCAAGGTGAAAAAGAGAAGATACTAGCCATAGAGTCTATACTCAATCAAGAGGTTATAGGACAAGATGAAGCACTAAAAGCAGTATCACGAGCTATCAAACGCAATAAAGCAGGTCTAAGTGATACCAATAGACCAATTGGTAGTTTTATGTTTTTAGGTCCAACTGGAGTAGGTAAGACACAAGTAGCAAAGACTTTGGCAAAGTTCTTGTTTGATAGTGATAAATCTCTTATCCGTATAGATATGAGTGAATATATGGAGAAACAATCTGTGAGCAGACTGGTAGGAGCTCCTCCTGGATATGTGGGATATGAAGAGGGTGGACAACTCACAGAAGCAGTACGACGCAAACCATATAGTGTAATACTATTTGATGAGATAGAAAAGGCTCATCCTGATGTGTTTAATACTCTTTTGCAAGTACTAGATGATGGACGACTTACTGATAACAAAGGTGTAACAGTAGATTTTAGAAATACTATAATCATACTTACCTCAAATATCGCAAGTGATAGTATCATGACAATAGATGACAAAGAACAACGAAGAGAAGCTGTGATGAGTGAACTCAAACGACACTTCAAGCCAGAGTTCCTAAATCGTCTTGATGAGCAGATTATATTCAATCCACTTGACCTAGATGCTATCACCAAAATAGTAGATATACTATTCAAAGATATTCAAAATAAATTAGCACAAAGAGAAATCACAATAACTCTAAGCCAAAAAGCAAAATCATACATAGCACAATCAGGATTTGACCCAGTATATGGAGCAAGACCACTCAAAAGAGCATTGTATGAAGTAGTAGAAGATAGACTAGCAGAACTAATACTAGAAGACAAGGTAGTAGAAGGAAGTGTAGTTTCATTTGATATAGTAGATGAAGATGTGGTGGTTGAGGTGGGGTAGTTACTCTATCTCAAAATATTTAACCTTTAAACCATCAATCGTAGTAAGTTGTTTATCATTTGTAAATAGTGTATGATTAAATATCATAGATGTTGCTACTATAATTGCATCAGGTAGTTTGATTTTACGACTCTTTTTCAAGCTAATAACTTTATTTGCTATATCTTTACTTATATCTATAATCTCAAAAAAAGAGAGAAGCTTATTTATAAACTTTTCTTCATCTTTGGATATGAAATTATATGATAGTATCTCCATATAGCTAACAAGTGATATATAATACTTTTTATCTTTTTCAAAAACATCATCAATAGAGATTTTATTTTTGGATAGGTAGATAATTATATTGCTATCTATTAAGATACTATTCCCATTCATCACGCATACTCTTTTGCCAACTTATAGGGTCTTTTATGTCTTTAAACGCATCTATATTATTCTCTTCAAATAATTTTGTTATTTTATCTTTTGTATCTATGTCTTTAGATATTGTAATCATATCTTTAGGTAAATTTTGAAGAAAAAATAGGATATGCTCGTATATACTATCATTTATTTGTAAGTTAATTGTCTTCATCTATTTACTCCTTTTTATTTATTATATCTGAATATCAGATAAAAAACATAACAATTAAAAGTATAACAAATGGTAGCAGTGCTAGTGCGTATATCTTTTCTTGTGTTTTGATAGCTTTATATACTCCCCAAAAGAATAGAGCTATTATAAAGAGGAATATAACTAAGTATATAATACTTGGCATTTATATTCCTCTCTCTTCTTTGTTTAGTCTATCTACCATTTGGATACTATCTAGGGCATTTGATAGTATCTGTTTGGTGCTTGTTAGTGGTTTCATCCTTAGGTTTGTTTGTTTTTTATCGAGTTTCTCATCGCTCAATATACTCATAACCTCTTTTTCTAACTCTTGATTGATTTGGTTTATTTGATTTTCTATAAATTCTATATTCATATTATTTGGCTTTTGGTCTAAAGATTTTGATTATATTTTCATCTGCTTCCATAAAACTACCACCTATTAAGTCTATACAATATGGAACAGCAGGGAATACTGCATCTAGGCATTCACGGATTGATTTGGGCTTTCCAGGTAGGTTTATCACTAGTGAACCGTTGCATATACCTGCTGTTTGTCTTGATAATATGGCTGTGGGTACGAACTTTAGGCTTGCAGCTCTCATCTGTTCACCAAACCCAGGGAGTAGCTTTTGGCATACGCTTTCTGTAGCTTCTGTAGTGACATCTCTAGGAGCTGGTCCTGTGCCTCCTGTGGTGACTATCAAATCACAGTTTTCATCTCTTGATAGCTTGATAATTGTTGTCTCTATTAGAGGTTGTTCATCAGGAATACATCTATATTCATACTCACATTCATTTAATAAATACTCTTTC
>DAOVZV010000100.1 GCA_030634925.1 Sulfurovum sp. | reverse complement strand
GATTGTTTGAATAGTTGGAGAAGTTGTCTAAATGATAAAGGTATTGAAGTTAAACAAAAAGAGTTTGACAAAGTATGGGTAAGTAATTACTTGAAATATGATACTTGTATTGGTAAGGATAAGAATCAAAAAGCTAGAAAGTGTGCTAATGAATTGATAAACAATACTGCTAATAGTGTTGAAATAGAAAATAATTTACAAAGTAATGATAGGACTATCAAAAAAGATATTTGGGATTTTGAGCATGAAGTTTTAGAGGATTTAAAAATATTTTTAAGATTATTTGATTAATTATTGGTATTACACACTTTATATATTTTTTAAGGAAAAGAGAATTAAAGTGATTAAAGTCTAGTTTAAAATAAGTATGATATTATGTGTATAATATAATACTTACTTTGAGGAGTACTAAATGTCTATTCGTAAAAATTTTACAATGCCTGAGAAGATAGCAAAAGACTTAGAGTATCTTGCTAAAAAATTAAATAAGAAACAGAGTCAAGTGATACAAGACTTGATAGAAGATAAAATATCTGAATATACTAAAGTACAAAAACTAGAAGCACTAGAAAAAATCTCTGGTATGTTTACAGGTATGTTCCCTGAACATGTCAATATACAGTGGATAAAGGCTAATAGTGACAATTAGAAAAGTCTTTTTTGATGCTAATATATTTAATGATATTTTTGATGGTTCACGCTCTACACACTCTGTTAGTAAAGAGGCTTTTACTTCTGCTATGAATAAAAATATGCAACTCTATACAAGTTGTGATATTGCTACAAATATCTATTATATAACAGCAAAATATACAACAAAAGAGAATGCTCTTGATGTCATAGAAACTATAAAAACAATGGTGCAAATCATCCCCTTTGGCGAAGATGAACTCTCTGATGCTATCGCTCTTATGCGTGAAGATAATGACTACAAAGACTTTGAAGATACTATACAGTATATTTTGGCTCTTAATAATAAGTGTGATGTCATCATTACTAATGACAAAAAATTTACTTTAAAAGGCGTAAAATGTATGAGTTCTGAAGATTTTGTAAAGCAGTTTTTGTCTTAGCAAAATTATAAATTCCTCATCATTAATATTTAAAATATTTATTATATAGTATAATACTATCAAAAATGGAAATTAAGGAAGAGATTATGAACCAACAGACTTTAGCTATACACGCAGGATATGACAAAGACTCTATGGCGACTATGGCTGTGCCTATATATCAGACTACGGCTTATGAGTTTAGAGATACCAAACACGCAGGGGATTTATTTGCTCTCAAAGAACTAGGTAATATTTATACTAGACTTATGAACCCTACTACAGATGTCTTTGAAAAGAGATTTGCATCTATGGAGGGTGGAGCGTCTGCTATCGGTACTGCTTCTGGTATGTCTGCTATATTTTATGCTATTGCCAATGTGGCTGAAGCAGGTGATAATATCATCGTAGCCAAGCAAGTATATGGAGGGACGACGACTCTCACTGGTCATACTATCAAGAGATTTGGGATAGAGACTAGATATTTTGATGTATCCAATCCATCGCAGATAGAGGATTTGGTAGATGAAAAGACCAAGATAATACTATTTGAGAGTATCACAAATCCTAGTATTGATGTAGCTGATTTCGATGCTATCGTGGCTATTGCTGATGCTCACAATATCTTGACTTGTGTTGATAATACTGTGGGGACTCCTATACTGTGCCGACCTTTTGATTATGGTGTGGATTTGAGTGTGCATAGTACGAGTAAATATACGATAGGTCAAGGTACAGCGTTGGGTGGTATCGTCGTGGAGAGAGAAAACCTAGTAGATAAGATAAAGGGTAATCCTAGATATGCACACTTCAACGAACCTGATGAGAGTTATCATGGATTGGTATATAGTGATTTGCCTCTGCCTCTATTTAGCCTGAGGATAAGACTCTCTTTGATGCGTGATTTGGGTGCTACTCCTGCTCCGTTTAACTCATGGCTCAATATCCAAGGACTAGAGACTCTGCCTTTGCGTATGGCTCAACACTCTAGTTCTGCTTTGGCTATCGCAGAGTTTCTCGAAAATCATCCCAAAGTATCCAAGGTCAATTACCCTGGACTCAAATCAAATGCCAACTATGAACTAGGTCAAAAGTATTTCAAAGGTGGTCATAGTGGACTATTGTCATTTGAAGTAGCAGACAAACAGACAGCACAAGCCATAGCAGACAGTACAGATATATTCTCTCTCGTGGTCAATATCGGAGATAGCAAATCTATCATTACACACCCTGCTAGTACAACTCATCAGCAGTTATCAGCACAAGAGCTTATAGACGCTGGAGTTCCAGCTGGGTTAGTTAGATTGAGTATTGGATTAGAATATACACAAGATTTGATTGATGATTTGGCAAAGGCATTGGGTTAATTTAGATATTTTATGAAAAAATATATCTTTATCCTCTTTTTGGGATTGGCTGTTGTATATGGTATCAATGAATATATATATATAAAAGCACAACCCAAAATGTATGCAAATATCAAAGATATACCCTCCAAAAAAGCAGTACTTGTACTAGGTACTGCCAAATATATCAGAAGAGGTGTCATAAACTACTTCTACTCATATCGTATCAGAGCTACTATAGCTTTGTGGAAAGCAGGAAAGGTCAAGGCTATTATATTATCAGGAGATAATGGCTCAAAATACTACAACGAACCCAAGACTATGCTCAAAGACCTCATCAAAGCAGGAATACCTAGACAATATATCAGGCTAGATTATGCAGGGTTTCGTACGCTAGACTCTATAGTACGAGCCAAAGCTATATTTGATTTGGAAGACTATATTATAGTATCTCAAAAGTTTCATTTGGAACGGGCGTTGTTTATAGCTAGTAGCAAAAATCAAAAAGCTATTGGATTTATAGCAAAAGACATACCAAATACTCCATCAGCAAAGAGAATGCAAATAAGAGAGTTCTTGGCTAGAACCAAAGCTTTTTTGGATATTTACCTCCTACATACTCAACCCAAATTCTATGGTAAAAAAGTAATAGTAAAGTATAAAAAATAAGATATATATGATATAATCCCTAGCAATTAAAATTAAGGATAAAGAATGATAAAAAGAAATTTCGTCAAAACCTTTGGAGTATTTATGATATTGATAATATCTCTATCTAGCAGTGCCTTTGGGACAGAACCTGTATGGATTACACCTGAAGATAAAGTATGTACAGACAACGGTGGGAAGATTGATGAGGGACTTTGCTACACAAGATGGGAAGAAGCAAAAAAGGTATGTAGTATAAGTGGAGGAAAATTACCTAGTCTAGTTCAACTCAAAAAGGTTATCACAGATTGTGGTGGTATCATCAACGAGAGAGACAAAAATCAACAAAATACAGATTATGACAAGTGCTACAAAGAGAGCAACTTTACAATGTACGCATATTGGAGTGATGATGAGAAGACTAGAGGTACTGCATGGTATGTAGGATTTTTCTATGGAGCTGTATATAGCTACAACAAAAGACACTTCAACTATGTCCGTTGTGTCAAGACTCCATAGTTATAATTTGATAACTCTTCTAGCCAATACAAATTTACCTGCATAGCGTCCATATATCAAAGAGGATATGATAACTCCTCTTTTCTTGGATGCTGCGTGGATAAAATCTCCTCCTCCGATATATATACCAACATGAGTTATAGATATTCCCCTACTCCTATCTGTGAGGAAAAATACCAAATCACCCTTTTGTAGATTGTCACGAGATACCAATAGACCCTCTTTGGATTGAGCTAATGCCGTTCGTGGCAGAGCAATATCATATTTTTGGTATAAATACTGTACATATCCCGAACAATCAAATCCATTTGGAGTAGTTCCTCCCCAAATATACTTACCACCTTTATAATATTTGGCATATTCTGATAGTTTATGCTTATCACTATCAGATATACTATATATCTTCCCTACCCTTTTTGCCTCTTCTTGTTTATACTCTATGCGTGATACTATCTCTTTGGATTTTTGTGCTTTTATAGCTATCTTTCGAGCATAGTATATCTCATCATATATAGCCTGTACAGAGTATGCCGTAGCTTTTTGTTCCAAAGATTTATTATTTTTATGCTGTATATCAATACTCTTGTATATAGTTCCATTTGAGTTAGTTACAGTCAATATATTTGCCAAAGATAGGCTAGTGAGGATAAGTAGTATGATTAATATTTTTTTCAATTTTTCTGCCAATTTGATGTCTCCATAATATCAAAACCAATATTAAATGGAACTTTAAGATATAATTACAAAAAAGGATTGTCCAATATGAAAAGTAAAATAGATGTAGTCAAAACACTACTAGATGCACTACCATATATCAAAAGATTTTCAAATGAAAAAATAGTAATCAAATACGGAGGAGCTGCACAAACAAGTAGCAAACTCAAAGAGCAATTTGCCCAAGATATAGTACTACTTCACCTAGTAGGAATGAAACCAATCATAGTCCACGGTGGAGGCAAAAGCATCACAAATTTGCTATCTGATTTGGGAGTAGATACCAAATTTGTAGATGGTCAAAGAGTCACCACAAAAGAGGTAATGCGAGTAGTAGAGATGGTACTAAGTGGAGAGATAAATAAAGAGATAGTATCCCTACTAGACAACCACGGAAGCAAAGCCATCGGAATATCAGGCAAAGACGGTGGGTTTCTAAAAGGAAGACCAAAAGATTTTGAAAACTTCGGTTACACAGGCATAATAGAACATGTCAATCCAGATATAGTAAACAACATAATAGAAGACGGAGCAATCCCAGTAATCGCACCAATAGCAGGAAGTAGCACAATAGGACACCCAGGCTTCAACATCAACGCTGACCTAGCAGCCAGTAGAGTAGCCGTAGCATTAGAAGCTAGAAAAGTATTATTCCTCACAGATACCCAAGGCGTACTAGACAAAGATATGAACCTAATCACCAATCTAAGCATAGAAAAAACCCAAGAGTTAAAACAAGACGGCACAATCCAAGGAGGAATGGTACCAAAAGTAGATGCATGTATAGAAGCCCTAAGAGGAGGAGTAAAAAAAGCCCACATAATAGACGGAAGAGTAGACCACTCACTACTTTTAGAGATTTGGACAAGCTCAGGAGTTGGGACTTGTATTGAGTTGTAGGGAAGCTTATCGACCAAAGGATAGAGGCTTCATTACTCTATTTCATATATATTAGCTATAATTCTACCCAAATAATAACTAGAGGTATATTAATGAAAAAACTTGCTGTATTTGATTTTGATTCTACTTTGATGGATGGTGAGACTATAGACTTCTTTGCAGAGGTTTTGGGGTTTAGAGATGAAGTGGTGGAGATTACTACTCGTGCTATGGCTGGAGAGCTTGATTTTTATGCTTCTTTGGTAGAGAGGGTTGCTTTGCTAAAGGGGTTGCCAATGAGTCGTGTGGATGAGATTTGTGCTTCTTTGCCTATGATGAATGGAGCAGAAGAGGTGGTCATAGGACTAAAGCAGAGAGGTTATACTGTGGTATGTTTCTCTGGTGGGTTTCGTTCTGCTACTGCTCCTGCTTG
>DAOVZV010000096.1 GCA_030634925.1 Sulfurovum sp. | reverse complement strand
TCAATCACAGCTGCGTATTCTGCATCTGCGTCTGCTTTTAGAAGCTCTGGATTTGCTACCCATGCTTTCATCTTGTCAGCTCTTCTTTGAAGTGTCGCAGAATCTTCATAGCCTTGTGCTATTAACTCTTCTATTAGAACTATATTTGACTCTAGGTATTCTATGATAGGCTCTTTGTCCAGATATACTGTACACGCAGCAGCCGAACGCTCTGCACTTGCATCACTTAGCTCAAATGCTTGTTCACATTTGAGTTGCTCTAGTCCTTCTATCTCCAAAACTCTACCAGAGAAGATGTTTTTCTTACCTGCTTTAGCCACAGTCAAGAGACCATCTTTGATAGCTTGGTGAGGGATAGCATTTACCATATCTCTTAGAGTAATCCCTGGTTGCATTTCACCCTTAAATCTTACAAGAACAGATTCAGGCATAGTTAGAGGCATCATACCAGTAACTCCTGCAAATGCTACTAGACCACTACCTGCTGGGAATGAGATACCTATTGGGAAACGAGTATGACTATCAGCACCAGTACCTACTGTATCAGGAAGACATAGTCTATTTAACCATGAGTGGATTACACCATCACCTGGTCTAAGGATAAACCCTTTTCTACTTGTCCAAAACTCTGGAAGAGTATGTTGTAGTTTAATATCAGCAGGTTTTGGATATGCTGCTGTATGACAAAACGATTGCATAACCATATCAGCACCGAAGTTCAACGCTGCGAGGTCTTTTACTTCGTCTCTTGTCATTGGACCAGTTGTATCTTGGCTTCCTACTGTTGTAGCTATTGGCTCACAGTAAGTACCAGGCTTAACACCCTCTATACCACATGCTTTACCTACCATTTTTTGAGCTAGAGTAAATCCTTTGCCATTATCTGTAGGCACATCAGGAGTCATAAATATATCTCCTGCGTCCATACCCAATGCTTCTCTAGCTTTTGCTGTAAGTCCTTTTCCAATGATAAGTGAAACTCTACCACCAGCTCTCATCTCATCAGGAAGAGTGTTTGGCTCTATTTTGAACTCACTTACTACTTTTCCATCTTTTTCTATTACGCCATCAAAAGGTTTGATTGTAATTACATCACCAGTCTCGAGATTGGCTACTGGTGCTTGGATAGGGAGACATCCACTATCTTCTGCTGTATTGAAGAATATTGGAGCGATAATATCACCGATAACTACACCACCAGTTCTCTTGCCAGGGATACCATCTATATCTACTCCCATGTGCCATTGTACTGAGTTGATACCTGATTTTCTACTTGAACCAGTACCTACAACATCACCAACATAAGCTAATGGGTGACCTTTTTCTTTGAGGGCAACCATAGTATCTAGTGGGTTTTCCATTCTGTTGATTAGGAATGAGTTGGCATGAATAGGTACATCTGCTCTTGTAAATGCTTCAGAAGCTGGTGAGAGGTCATCTGTATTTGTCTCACCAGGGATTTTATATACAGTTACTGTTATCTCACTATCAAGTTCAGGTTTATTTGTAAACCATTCTGCATTTGCCCAAGAAGTTACTATCTCTTTTGCAAGAGCGTTGCCCTCGTCCATAAGAGTCTTGACATCATTAAACGCATCATACATAAGAAGAGTATTTTTGAGTTGAGTAGATGCTGTATTTGCTACATCTCCACCAAGTTTGAGAGCTTCAACAAGTGGAGTAACATTAAACCCACCAAGCATCTTACCTAAAATATTACAAGCTTTAATAGCATCTATAGAATCACAACTTGTGTTACCTTGTACTACATCATTTAGGAATGCTGCTTTTACATACGCTGCATCATCTACACCTGCTGGTATTTTGTTTTCAAACATATCCATTGCATAATCTGCTTCTACTATAGGTGAAGCTTTTAGTAATTCTACTAATTGTGCTGTCTGTTCTACTGTCAATGCAAGTGGTGGAACTCCTAGTTCTGCTCTTTGTGCTGTGTGTGCTTTATACTCTTCTATTAAGGCCATTATGGTCTCCTGTATTAGTTTATAATTTATAACTAAATACTATCTAACTTTCTATTAATATTCAAACTATAAGAGAATCATATAAAATAGATGATTTGTTTGTATCGGATTGTTACAATAATGGTTATTTGTAATTAATATATATACTTTATCTACAGCAACAATAATAATTAATGTATTATGTAATATTATTTTAAACTATAAAAAGGAGTGTAAAATGCAGAAAAAACTATTTACATTAATAGCTTCATCTATTTTATTAATCAGCTTTGCCCATGGAGAGATTAGTACTGTAGCAGATGCTATAAATAAAGTAGGAAAGCAGAGAATGCTATCACAGAAAATGATGAAAAGCTACTCTATGGTCGGTATGAGTATGAAGTTTGGTAAGCCAAAGGTTCAACTAGAACAATCTGTAACACTATTTTCAAATACATTAGATGAGCTTATATCTTTTACAAAAGACAAGCCATCTTTGGATGTCTTGAACAAGGTCAAAGAGATATGGACTCCTATTCAAGGTGATTTGAAGTCAGCACCAGATAAAACAAAAGCTTTGTCTTTGTTTGCTTCACTAGATACTCTACTAGAGGCATCACATACTGCTACAGATACTATAACCAAGGCTTCAGGAGCAAATATCGGAGAGATTATCAATATATCTGGTAAGCAAAGAATGTTATCTCAGAGATTAGGTAGTATCTATATGCTCAAAGTATGGAAAGTTGGTATAGATGACAAGCTTCTATCTGATACTATAGCAGAGTTTGAAAAAGCACATGCCAAGTTAATTGCTTTTCCAAAAAATAGTGATGAGATAAATAAGATATTAGCAAGAGTCAAGAAAGATTTTATGTTTTTTGAAATACTAGGTGCATCTAAATCAAAAAAGTATATACCAAGTATAATAGCTAGAACTTCTGATAAGATAACAAAGAAGATGAACAAAGTTACACAACTATATGTGAATATAAAATAAGGAGATGATTATGATGAAACAGATAATAAAGGTATTGACTATCTTAGCTCTAAGCTTTGGTGTAGCAAATTCTGCACAAATAGAGAGTACACTAGTTAGTAAAAAGATGCTAAACCGTGTAGCAAAACAGAGGATGCTATCACAAGCTATGGCAAAAAATTATTTCTATCTATCAAAAGGTGTGAATAAAACAATAGCCAAAAAGAATTTGAAAAAAAATATTACACACTTCAAAAGAACTCAACAGAAGTTATCAGAAGAGATTATAGATGATAATATCAAATCTTTGATAGATTTTGTTGATATGAGTTTGGATGAGTTTACTTCTATCTACAAAGAGAAATATAGTGATGATAATGGTATTATTATGCTTGACCTTAGTGAGTCTTTGCTTGAAGGTAGTGATTATGTAGTCCAAGCATTAGTCAAAGGCAAAAAATCAAACAAGATTATCGAGATGGCAGGTAAGCAACGAATGTTGTCACAGAGAATTGCTAAATATTATATGGTCTATCAGATAGGTATCAAGGATGATAATACTATTATTCAGATGAGAGAGTCTATCAAAGAGTTCAATGATAACCTAAAAGAACTTTTGAAACATCAAGGTAATACTCCAAAGATAAATGTAGAACTAAACAAAGTAAATAAAATGTGGAAAATAGTATATAAACTATATCTAAATATAGAAACAGGTGGATTACCAAAAATAGTATATTCAACTACTGATAAAATCACAAAAAAGATGAATGCTATTGTAAGTCTATATCAAGATAATCTAAAAAAATAAAATTATTAAGGATAATAAATATGATGCCAGAAGAGAGATATACCAAGCTCAAAGAGTATCTATCATCAGAAAATCCAATACTATTGGATGTGATAGAGAATTATAAGTTATTAGATGAGGTGGGTCACAAGATAGGACTTATAACTCCTGAAGATACATACACAAGCCATATATCATGGTGGCCTATGATTTCTATATTGGGTACTTTTTCTGCTGGTAAATCAACATTTATCAATCAATATTTAGGTAAAGATATACAAGAGAGTGGTAATCAAGCAGTAGATGATAAATTTACTGTTATCTGTTATGGTGAAAATGAAGAGTCTCATACTCTCCCTGGTCTAGCACTAGATGCAGACCCTAGGTTTCCTTTCTATAATATCAGTGATGAGGTAAACAAAGTGGACCCTGGAGAGGGAAATAGAGTCAATCTATATCTACAGCTCAAAACACTAAAATCAGACAAGATAAAAGGTAAAATCCTAATAGACTCTCCTGGTTTTGATGCAGATAGCCAAAGAGATGGAATACTTAGAATTACAAGTCATATAGTAGATATGTCAGACTTGGTATTAGTATTTTTTGATGCTAGACATCCTGAACCTGGAGCTATGCGTGATACACTAGAACACCTAGTAGGTGCAACCATCAATCATAGAGACGCAAACAAGATACTCTATGTACTCAATCAAATAGATACCACAGCCAAAGAGGATAACCTAGAGACAGTTATCGCATCATGGCAAAGGGCTATGTCACAAGAGGGACTAATCTCTGGTAATTTCTATGGAATATACAATGAATCATCAGCAGTTCCAATAGATGACCCTGCCCAAAAAGAGAGACTAGAGAGAAAGAGAGATAGTGACTTATCCAAAATCACACAGAGAATGGATAAAGTCGGTATAGAGAGAGCTTATCGTATCATCAAAGCACTAGAAGACTTCTCTAAAGAGATGAAAGAAGAGAAGATACCAACTCTACAAAAAGCACTCAAAAGCTGGAGCAAAAAGGTACTTATCACAGATTTCATATTATGGATATTGATAGTTGTTGGATTTATGTTTGCAGAGTCAAATATGGGATTGATAACAAATATAATGTCATCACAAATTATATCTATAGTGTCTATACTAGGACTTGTAGTTATCCTAAGTACAATTCATATCAAGCTTCGTGATATATTTGCCAAATTTGATGCCAATAGATGGATGAAAAAAGATAAATCAATAGCCAATGCTATACTATATAATACCAAATGGTGGAAACCACTATTTGGTCATAATTCAAGTAAATGGTCATTGAAGCATAGTACGAAACTAGATTTATTGATGAGTGATGCTAGGACATATATCCAAAAACTAAATGACCAGTTCATTAGTCCTGCTGGAAAAGAAGCACAAAAAGAAGAGAAATAAAGGAACAAAATGGCAAAAGACCACTACTTTGATATAACAGCCAAGCTTGATATGATGGAGATGAAAAATGCTGTGATTATGGCTCAAAAAGAGATTGTAAATCGTTTTGATTTCAAAGGAGTGGTAGCAGAGATAGACCTCAATGAAGCAGGAAAAGTACTATCTCTAAGCTCATCAAGCTCCGATAAGATAGATGCACTAAAAGACATACTTATCTCTAAACTAATCAAACGAAATATAGCAGGAAAATCGCTAGAAGAGGTCAAGACCGAGGGGATTAGTGGAGGAAATACAAAGATTATATACAAGATTGTAGATAGTATAGAAAAAGATGAAGCAAAAGAGATAGTAAAAGCTATCAAGGCTATGAAGATAAAAGTCACACCATCTATTCAAGGTGATGAAGTAAGAGTATCTGGCAAAAAGATAGATGATTTACAAGCAGTTATGAAAGAGGTCAAAACTCTTGACCT
>DAOVZV010000150.1 GCA_030634925.1 Sulfurovum sp. | reverse complement strand
TCACATACTGCGTGGTATGAGTGTACGAAATATAGGTAAAAATCTTTATCTAATCCATCAAATATGGGAGTCTGTTTTTCTACAAATAGTTCATTCCAACCCATGTGTGGGACTTTTTGTGGGTGGTCAAACTTGGTTTTGTCAAATGCTACTACTTTGCCCTCTATTAGTCCTAGTCCTTTGGTCTCTCCAAACTCTTCTGATGAGTCAAATAATAGTTGCATTCCTAGACATATACCTAGTAATGGTTTGCCACTTTTGGCGTACTCTTTGACTGCTTTATCCATTCCATTGGATTGTAGGTGTTCCATCGCGTCTGCAAATGCACCGACTCCAGGGAGGATTAATTTGTCGTATTTGTGTAGTTTGTCTGGGTCGCTTTCTAGTGAAGCATCTACTCCCATTGAAACAAATGCGTTGATGACAGATGCTAAGTTACCCATTTTGTAATCGACTATTCCTATCACTGTATATTCCTTTGAGAGTTTATAATAGTCGTGATTATATCAAAATTTATTAAAAATATCTGTTGGAGTATCATATTAATCAACTTTTGGATACACTACAGCTATGAAAATAGGAACAGATATTATAGAAATTAGCCGAATAGAGAAACTGATAAAAAAATATGGCATCAAGTTTAAGCAGAGATATTTATCCAAACAAGAGATAGAAATAGGCAAGAAGATTAATACTCTTGCTGGATTTTGGGCTGGAAAAGAGGCTATATCCAAGGCATTGGGTTGTGGTATAGGAAAAGAGCTTTCATTTCTTGATATTATTATTGCCAAAGACCATAGGGGCGCTCCTTTTTTTGTACTTAGTGAGGAAGCTCAAAAGCTATTTAATATAGAAGAGTCATCTCTATCTATCAGTCATGACGGTGGATTTGCTATAGCTGTAGCTGTTATTGTATTCAAAAAACAACAAGAAGGATAAAGAGTGAAAAATATAATAATTACTATAGCATTGGCTATGTTATTTGTAGGTTGTGCTCAAAAAGCAGACCCCAAGATTGATATTATTGTAGCTGATAAGAATATTACCACAGAGATAGTAAAAGAGAAAAAGATACCAAAAAAGAAATATTATCCAGCACCTCCCAAAAAGAAGATAAAGCTCAAAAAAGTAAAAGATGATAATTTTGAAAATGAGTATATGTATCCTGAAGATAAGAAGAAAAAGAAGAAGCCAACTGTAGCAAAAGTAGAGATAAAAAAAGATACTGCTCCTATGACTAGGACAGAGTGTTTATCTATGATAGGTCAAGAGAAATTTGATAAATATACGACTATGTTTGGTAGTGAGGCTTCTACTCTAAAGAGATGTAGCATACTCAAAGCTATGAAAAGCTAGATAACTCCAAAGCCGTCTCTATGCAGGAGTCTATAGTAGCTTTTTGTGCTACTGATATTTGTGCATCTGGAGGTAGGTGAGCTTTTGTGGCTTCTCCTATCACGACACTTCTATAACTCTCATCCCAACCAAAATTATCCATAAAACACTTGATAGTAGATGGAGATGTAAATATGATGATAGACTCTTTTGGTGGTTTGTCTGATATATCATAAGATATGCAAGATGTCTGATATATCATCTGTTCGTCTATATCTATCCCTGCTTTTGACAAAAATGATTTGCTATCAAAAGATACTACTTTTGGACGAATATACAAAATCTTCTTATCTTTGAATTTATCTATAATATCTCGGCTTAGGGATTTGCCATAAAATGATGATGGTTGATGTATCACTTGTCCACCTAATGACAATATCATCTTTGCTGTAGCAGAACCTATGGCTAGAGATGGTATATCTCTCCATTTGGGGTTGAGTATATCAGCACTTTTGACTGCTTGTTTGGATGTAAACATAAGTGTATCACAACGACTTAAATCCAAACTATCACTAATAATCTCAAAGCTAATCATAGGCAGATGCTCGGTATGTTCTTTGATTAGTGGAGATAGAAGATATATAGCCATTATCTCAATAGACTTGTACCGTGGAGTAGGGCGTTGTTCATCTGCTCATCATCGTAGGGGTCAAAGTGTGGTGTGATAATCCATTTTTTCTTTTTGTCCAATAGAAATACCTTGTCTTCTATTTCATCAGCTATTCTATGGGCTTCTAGTAGTAGCATATTTGGACGCAATACCATATGAAACTCTACAAAATTGGTACTTCCATCTGTACGAGTCTTGAGCCAATGATAGCTTGTGACTTCTGGATGATTGGATATAATCTCACCGATACTAGCAACAACCTCACCATCTAAAGCACGGTCAAGAAGTATCTCTATCCCCTCTTCTATAATCTCATAAGCAGAGTATATGATATATAGTCCAATACCAATACCAAATATAGCGTCAATAGCATCTATACCAGTAAGATATATTAGACCCAATGCTACCAATACAGCACCATTTGACCATAAGTCTGTTTGGTAGTGTAGGGCATCTGCTTTGATGACTATATTGTCTGTCTCTTGTGCTACTTTGAGTAGATATTTGACAAGTAAATAAGTCACAATTATTGAAAATACCATAGCCCAAATAGATGGCATAAGTAGAGTGGTTACGGTCTCATTGTTTAGCTTTTCTATAGCTACATATATGATATATATACCAGATATTGTGATGACTGTACCCTCTATGACACCTGCTATGGCTTGTATTTTACCTTTGCCGTATTGATATTCATCATTTGGATTCTCTTCTGCTTTTTTGATAGCAAAGAAATTGAATATAGATACTAGAGTATCCAATAAAGAGTCGATAGCAGAAGCGAGTACAGCTACAGAACCACTAGCTATTCCTATGATGAGTTTGACAATTACCAATATTGTTGCTACAGAACTTGAAACAAGTGTAGCGCGTTTTTGAGGAGACATTTTTTCTTCTTTTTTGTTGCTATTATAGCCTATTTTATTTATATATTTACTTTTTATTGTTATAATTAGACCAACAAAATATCAAAGGATTGTACTATGAGCAAATCAAATATGAAACACTTGGAAAAAATCAAAGAGTCTATAGGTGATGATAAGATATTATCCGAAGATGAGAAG
Organism: Sulfurovum sp.; assembly: GCA_030634925.1. GTDB lineage: Bacteria > Campylobacterota > Campylobacteria > Campylobacterales > Sulfurovaceae > Sulfurovum. The sequence continues at coordinate 1,276 of DAOVZV010000150.1, read as the reverse complement.
AGTTCTAGCTACAAAAGAATAGAACAATGGATAGCAGAGGACAAAGGTATGGATGTGTTATCACAAGACTTGATAAATATATCTGCTAGGATTCGTCCTCTATTGGCTGAACTAGGATTAGTTTAAATCGTATCTATAAACTCTTTTAGATAATCTAAGTCTCCATTGGCTAGGGCATATCTTAGAGATTTTATCTCTTTGTCTCTACATAAGGCTTTGATTATTTTTTTTTCTCTTTTATTGTGTAGTTTCTCTTTGAGAGAAAATATAAATATGAGTAGGTTTTGATTGGCATTGTCTATAGTATCTCCACTCAAAAATGACTCTTTGGTATAATCAAATGGATGATACTCAAAGATTTTGCCTAGGAGTAAATCTATATTATTGTTGTATTCGTTATAGTGATAATATCTAGCTAGTATCGCTTTGATATTATGGCTTTGTGATAATGTATCTATCTTGGTCTCGATGAGGTAGAGTATGGAGTATCTAGCCATTATCTTGTATTGACTATGCTTGATAGTCTTATAAAATGTAATCGCATCCCATAGACCAGTACCAATAGATGCAATATACGCAGAATATACTCTAAGTCCAGAGCGAGTGAGTAGCTGTTTGGTGATAAATTTGAGTAGTATATTACTTACTATCACTTTGAGCTTGTATATAAAAGTGATTAGGATTATATCTTTGTCTCTATACTCATTGTGGTTTATATTGTATCGTATTATATTATCTTCAGGAAGTTCCATCACCGTACGAGAGAGCATAGCTATAAACTCTTTTTGTGTAATGTGCATATCTCCTCTGATATAATACAAGTGACGAGCATAATAAGCAATAGTATAAAGTCCCAAAGAAAACAGTAGATAAAACTCCAAAAAGACCAATACAACAAGAGTAATCAAATATATCAAGATATGATATACATTTGGTGTAGATATATTAAAAATATCTAGTCTCAATTCTATAAATATCAGAGGCACAGTCAATCCAAATCCTATCAAAAATGCCAATATAGTATATTTGGTCAAAATATGAGATTGAAATAGCTCATAGATAGAGTCGTATTTTACTATTTGATTGTCCATTTTGCTATAATATCTCTCTATTTTACTCACCCCCCAACTCTCTATTATCTTCATATAAATCCTCTTTTTTGTAATTAAAATTATTTTGTTGATTGTATCACGATTTTTATAAAACTTATCATTAATATAGGCATCAGTATCTAAGCGTTTTTACGCTAAAATATATATAATTATTTATATAAAAT
>DAOVZV010000224.1 GCA_030634925.1 Sulfurovum sp. | reverse complement strand
TGATATAACAGCCAAGCTTGATATGATGGAGATGAAAAATGCTGTGATTATGGCTCAAAAAGAGATTGTAAATCGTTTTGATTTCAAAGGAGTGGTAGCAGAGATAGACCTCAATGAAGTAGGAAAAGTACTATCTCTAAGCTCATCAAGCTCTGATAAGATAGATGCACTAAAAGATGTACTTATATCTAAACTAATCAAACGAAATATAGCAGGGAAATCGCTAGAAGAGGTCAAGACCGAGGGGATTAGTGGAGGCAATACCAAGATTATATACAAGATTGTAGATAGTATAGAAAAAGATGAAGCCAAAGAGATAGTAAAAGCTATCAAGGCTATGAAGATAAAAGTCACACCATCTATTCAAGGTGATGAAGTAAGAGTATCTGGCAAAAAGATAGATGACTTACAAGCAGTGATGAAAGAGGTCAAAACTCTTGACCTCAAAGCTCCACTTGTATTTGGTAACTTCAAGTAGAACTATCTACGAACAGTAACCACCACCACAGCACTCACTCTTTTGAGTGTTTTTGGGACTCATAGCAATATCAAATTTCTCTCCATTTTCACTCAACTCAAACTCATGTTTTTGACAAAATTTATCGTTCATATGATTGACCATTAGTTGAGCTTGAAGCAAGGCATCATCTTTTGACTCAAATGCTTTATGGTTTTCATAAATACTCTTTTTGAAACATCCACACTCTTTATCCACATTAATTGTAAACATTGTAAATCCTTTTGATATAATTTGATAGATATTAACAAGAGTAGCTTAATTTTAAGCCTAATTAGGATAAATTTTATCTTATTAGTAAAGCAAAGGCAATTTATGACCAAAGAGATAGAGAGTGTATGTACATATTGTGGTGTAGGATGTGATATTACAGGCGTGGTAGAGGACAATAAGATAGTCAAGATATATGCCCAAAAAGATGGTGTAGTATCAGAGGGTAATCTATGTATCAAGGGTAAGTATGGATATGATTTTGTGGCATCTCCTAATAGAATAAGAGAACCTAGGATAAAAAAGTCATTTTTGGACAAAAACCCTGATATAAAAGAGCAGTTCTCATCACAGTTGAGTGAGTTTGATAGTGATTATATGACATGTGATTTGGATATAGCTACATCTATAGCATCTATGAAACTAGCACAAATCAAAGAACAATATGGACGCAAAAGCTTCTGTGCGATAGGAGGGGCTAGGACATCTTGTGAGAGTGCTTATGCTTTTCAGAAGTTCTGTAGAGAGACGATGGACTCACCTCATGTAGATAATTGTGCTAGAGTATGTCACTCTCCATCTCTAAGAGGTATGAAAGAGACTATAGGAGAGGGGGCTGCGACCAATCCATACAATGATATATATGAGACAGAATTTATGGTAGTCATAGGCTCAAACACAGCACAAGCTCACCCTATCATCGCCAATCGTATGGTGGCAATGGCTAGAAAACTAAACAATCTAGCAGTTATAGATGTCAGAGAAACCAAAATGGCAAAACTGGCAAAATACAACTGTGTAATACCGTATGAAGCCAATCTACTTATACTAAATATGATGGCATTTGTCATTATGGATGAAGAGATTTATGATAAGAGCTTTATAGATAATCGTACAAAGGGGTTTGATGAATTTAGAGACAATATACTAGCAGACCCTTATGCCAATCCCAAGTTTTTTGAAGATATAGAGGGGTATGAGTATCTAGCCAAAATGATACCAAATATAGCAAGAGAATACGCCGTCAAAAAGTCTATGATATTTTGGGGTCTAGGAGTGACTGAACACCTAGACGGCTCGTATGCCGTGATGGCGATTACTCATCTAGCACTTATGACAGGAAATATAGGCAAAACTGGTGCAGGATTGATGCCACTAAGAGGTCAAAACAATGTACAAGGAGCATGTGATATGGGATGCCTACCATATTATCTGCCTGATTATCAAGCACCCAAAGAGATAGGTCTAATGACTCCACAACTCATAGATGGTATGATAGCAGGAGATATAAAAGCCCTACTAAATATGGGTGAAGACATCACACATATCCACCCCAATATCAACAAAATAGACAAAGCCATAGAGGAGTTAGAATTTCTAATGACCCAAGAGCTATTTATGACCGATATTGCCCAACGAGCAGATATAGTAATAGGTGTCAAATCAGCTTATGAGAAGACAGGTGTATATGTCAATGCGATGAGAAGACTACACCTATCTCAACCACTTGTAGAGTCAGATTTACCTGATGATTGGGAAGTGCTTACACAGATGGCTCAAAAGCTAGGAGACGCAGATAATTTCCATTTCAAAACAAGCGAAGATGTATGGAATGAAGTCAGAACCGAAGCACCACGCAGGTTCTCAGGAGCAGACTACTACAGATTAGCCAGACATCGAAAAAGAGGAATGCAGTGGCCAATATACCACGAAGACACACCGATACTTCATCTACTAGATTTCCGTACAGATGATGGACTAGGCAAATATGTATATAAACAATACGAACCAAGAGGAATGATACAAGAGATATTAGATAGCTCATTTTATGACAAAGACAATGGATACTACCTAACCACAGGCAGAACATTAGCCCACTACAACAACTCAGCCCAAACAAAAGAGACACAGAGTCTAATGGATAGATATGATGAAGATGTACTATTAGCACCACTAGAAGACGAGGGCAAATGGGGAGACACCGTAATACTATCCACCCAATACGGCAAAAGCGAACCACTAACCATCAAATACACAGACAAAGTAAAACCTAAAACGCTATTTTGTACATTCCACCATGCCAAGAGCCGTATAAATGCTGTGTTTGGAGATGAGTGTGATGAATTGATATTGACAGCAAGGTTTAAATCGGTCAAGGTTGAGGTAGAGGAGTGCAACTAAAAAAACTCTACATCCACAACTACAAAAGCTTCTATGACACAACCATAGAGCTTGATAGGTTTAATA
>DAOVZV010000077.1 GCA_030634925.1 Sulfurovum sp. | reverse complement strand
ATAATTGTACAAGAATAACTTTAAACCAAAATAAAATCAGACCTCTTTATTCTTCCCATAACAATAAGCCTTAACAAGCACCCAAACCACAGCCACATCTATAGCCACATCTGATATATTAAACACAGCATAATTAAACCAACAGTGCCACGCATAATCGGGACTGACTAAATAGGATTAAAGCATATTCTTTCTATAGAAAAAATTAGCTAATTTATAATCCAAGCAATCAAAACTTTTAGCATGTTTATCACTCTTACGAGTTAAGTAAGAAATCTTACTTCTCAAACTTGAATTTAGACTTTCAATAAGGTTTGTATAGACAGATTTTTCCATGGTTGCTTTACTTCCAAAAACAGATGAATAACTCATATTTCCATCACAATATATTTGAGCTACTTCAGGCAAACTTTTTTCAAACTCTTGTAATGCTTCATTGTTCTTTTTTCTTGATAAATGATAAAAGTAATGTTGCTTATCCTCCCTATCTACGGCTATTACAGCCCATACATATACTTTCTCATCTTTCCTTCTTACAAAGGTATAGAAGTTCATCTATTATTAAATATAAAAAGGTATTTTTAGCATTTATTGATGAAATTAATATCTTATACATCTCTTTATATTTTTCTAACTTTTTAATATGATATTGCACTGTTCTAACATATATATAAAGTACTCTTGCTATTGCTCTTTGTCCTATATTTTCTTCATGCATCTTTCCTATTAACTGTTTTTCTATCTCTGTTAATCTTTTATATGCTTTGTATTTTTTTCCTGTATTCATACTTGCTATTCTATCTGATTTTTCCTATTTAGTCAGTCCCGATTAATTGTGCCATTGAGTCTCCTTTATTTTAAAGTATATGTTAGATTATATGTGTATTTTAGTTAAAAAGAGATAAATATTTTTATTTTATACTACTCTCCCTACTCTTTAAACTACCTAAACACAAATCCATTTTGAATGGCTTGTTTACGGATACTGTTTATGATGGCATTTCCTAGGTTTTTGTCATCTTTTTTGGTTGTTTTGGATATGAAGCTTTCTCTTTTTACTTCTAAATCTTTTATCTTTTTTTGTAGGTTAATTCTATCTTTTTTCTTGGTTTCCATAATCTCTTTTATCTCTTTTTTGCTCTTTCCTACAAGCTCGTCTGGGAGTTCTGCTTCTGCTATAGCCATTACTGCTGGTTCGTTTGCTATGTATGCTGAGACCATATCAGTACTAGCTTCTGTGTATTGAGATTTGGATTTTACTAGATTTCTCTCTATGTATGAGGATTTTGATATGGTTTTTGCATTCATATCTTGTCTAGCTATATTTGCTTTTTTGGCTCGACGCTTTTGCATTGACCCATAGTTTAGATAAGTGTTATTGAGGCTACTTCCTAGCATTATGATTTCATCATCATAAGGAGTCTCTATGTATTCTCTTCTATCATTGTGATTGATATTGAAGTAGTTACCTCCACCTAATATAGCACCATTTTTCCATTGTAGATTGATACCTCTTCTGCCATCTCCACAAAATATGGTATTGACCAATACACCATTTGCCCTAGCCTTTTTGATAGCTTTTTCATAAGGTACGCTTCCTTGGGCGAAGCTCTCATTTCCTGCTATGATGAGTAGTTTTAGGTCGTCTTTGTGCTGAGACCATACAAATCTATTGATAGACTCTAGTATCACTTTCCCTGCGTACTCTTGTCCTCCGTTTGTTCTTAGTTCAAATAGTGATTGAGATACTTTGTCCAAATCTGATGTGAGGGGAGATAGCATCTGTAAATATCCCTCATATTGTGGTAAAGAGTCTTTCCCATACTCAAATAGTCCTACTTGGATGACTACCTCTTTATTGTTTTTGTTGGCTTTGGCTACTTCATTTACTATCTTCCAAAGTTGCTCTTTGGCTTGTGAGATTAGTCCATCCATACTACTACTTGTATCTAGTAATATACCTATCTGTACGGTTGGTCCAGTACGGACAAAGACTGATGGTAATTTATCTTTTTGTATATTTGTGATTGGATTTAATATATCAGGAATGACAATAGGAGCTTCCATACCAAAAAGCCCAGAGATTAGGGCTGTTGATATGATTAAAGTTTTTGTTTTTTGCATAAGTTTTCCTTTTTAATTGTTATTTAAAAATGATAACTTTAAAATGTGTAGTCGTTGTGAAAACTCTATCCTCTCAACACATCCAATACATTGGTAGCATAACACCCTTTTGGTAGCGTAAAGCTTAGTTCATAGTGGGCTTTCTCTTCTACATAAGTCTTTTTGATGTTAGATACTTGTATCCACGCATATCGTCTTGTACCATTGAGTGATATATCTTCTGCAAATGGCTCTTCTAATATACCTGCTACACCTGTGGATAGATTGGATTTTTTACCACTTAGTAGTCCTGCTGGTGCTATATCTTTGGTCTCAAATCGTTTGGCTTCTTCTGATAAATCTTCTACATTAAAGAGTCTTCCATAAGGGTAGTGCATCATCACATCACCCTCTACTAGCTTGAAGAAGTTTGGTTGAGATTTCGTGCCTTTTAGGCTACCTGATGGTAATCCCAAAACACTCTCTGCTTCTTCTTCGCTAAATTTTTCTAATAATAGATTGATTTCCATTCGTTTTGATAGCCAATTGTTGAATAGATAACTCTGATATGAACCCATTAGAAACTCTTTTTTCTTTCGGTCTCTGATTTTGAGTTCTCCATCTATTAGCTTTTTGCCATCTTCCCAGTTGTTGCCATCTGTACCAAATCGTTGATTGCCAAAGTAGTTTGGTACGCCATTTACCTTTATCCAATTAAGTACAGAATCTAATTTATCTTTTTGGATACCTAGAACTTTTTTGAGTCTGATATTAAATTTGTTTCCTTTTAGGTGTCCTACTCTTATCTTGTTGTTGTGCTTGGTGCTGTTTAGTATCTTGATTTTATCATGGGTAAATGATGCTAGTTTCTCTTGGAATTTGGCAGGAAGAGATATATACTGTATAGTCATAGCATTTTTGTCTTTGAGTCCTGCATATCCCATATCTCTACGACGAATACCTATATGATTGGATATTGTATCCATCATATCCCAAGTAGTCATATCTTTTTTGCGTACTTGAAGTATGAGGTGTTCACCCTCTCCTGTAAACTCATATAGTGGTATCTCTTCTACTGTAAAATCTCTAGGAGATGAGTTAAATAGAAATTCATTTTTGACATTTAGTGGATATATTGGCTTCATCATTATAGTCCCAAATCTTTTTTCTTGTATTTGACAACTCTTCCATCATCATCTGCTAGATATATATTTCCTTTTTTACCAAAGGCTATACCTTCCCACGAACCATCATCTAGCTTAATTTTCTTGGTTATTTTTCTCTTTTTTAGGCTATATTCTATGAGTAAATCTTCTTTGTCACTTACCATATATAGCTTCTCGTTATGATATGTAAGTCCTGCTGTATCTCTGATATTGTGTTCTATTATATCTACTATTCTTGATGGATATGGCTGTAATTTGATGACTACGATAAATGACTCTTTGGCTTTTTTGGATTGTTTGGATAGATATACTGTGTTACCTGATTTGGCTATTCCCTCTATACCTGCCTTTTTGTCAAAGAGTGCTACTTTCTTGCCTTCGTACATAGTATTGATGATGATTTTTTGTTTTTTGCCTGTTTTCCTATCTACGATAAGTATGCCCTTGTCTTCTACTGCAAATATGAGCTGATTATCTTCACAGACTACACCTTCTAAATCATATTTACCTAGTTTCTCTTTGTCTATTATTTTGCCTTTTTTGTCTATCTGATAATATGTTCCCTCATCATTGGCAACTATAAAACTCTTGTCTGACTTACAATAATCTATACCAGAAGCCTCTGGTATTTTGCTAATAGTATCTGCATTGCCACAAGATACTAAAAGTAGTATAATAGGTATGAGTAGGTAATGTTTCATCGATTTCCTTTGTTACTTCTTTCTTATAAATATGACTTTGAGGTAGTTACTCTCTTTGAATTTCTCTAATACTTGGAAATCTTTTGGTAGAGTAAATATCTCTTCTATCTCATAGAGATTATTTTGTGCCTTAAATGCTTTATCTATAAAGAGTTTGAACTTCTCCATACTTAGATTTGCATAGTTTGTTGATGCTACTATTATGCCATTTTTTTGAGTGATTTGTATCACATCTTGTAGAAGTTTGGTATAATCTTTTGCTACAGAAAATGTATGCTTTTTACTTCGTGCAAAGCTTGGAGGGTCAATTACTACTATATCAAATAGCTTATTTTTCTTGATAGCATATTTGAAGTAATTAAATACATCTTCTACTATTATCTCTTGATTGGCTACATCTATACCATTTATCTCAAAATGCTCTTGTGTTTTTGGTCGGCTTCTCTTTGCCAAATCCACACTTGTAGTCTTGGACGCTCCACCAATTGCTCCAAATATAGAAAATGCTCCTGTATATGAGAATGTATTGAGTAGCGTTTTGCCTTTGGCATATCTATCACGGATACATCTGCGTACTTCTCTTTGGTCCAAAAATACTCCGACCATAGGACCATCATCGAGATATATAGCAAACTTTACATTGTTTTCCAATACTATCATAGGAGAACTAGCCTCTTCTCCCAACAAGAAATCATCTGATTGGTCTAGGTATTGACCATTGTTATCAAATCTCTTCTTTTGGTATATCCCTTTATAGTTTACTTCTGATTGCAAAGCCTTGATTATATCATCTCTAAAGCTATAAATACCCATACTATACCAAGTAATAAGATAAAATCCATCAAAGTAGTCTATAGTTAGACCACCGATACCATCACCATCACCATTGAATACTCTAAAAGCTGTAGTAGATTTATCATCAAAAAAATCTGCTCTAGTAGATAATGCCTTTTTGATTTTGAGTCCAAAGAAATTGGTATCTATCTTTTGTGATTTTTGAGTAGATAGTATCCAACCATAGCCCTTGTTTTGTCGTCCATAATAACCTTTGGCTACAAATCTTTTTTGAGTATCTAGGAGATTGAGTATAGTACCCTCTTTAGATACCTTGTCCCAATTTGGCAATAACTCTTTTGGGATGAGTGGATAGCCATTTAGGTATTTGGAGGACTCTTTTGGACTGATAGTGAGTTCTATCAGTTTTCTCATATATCTTTTATCTCATCTGCATTGATAACAGTTATTCGTCGTTCCATACGAGATAATTCTTGTATCAAATCTTTGGCAGTATTTTGCATTTGAGTATAATACTCTTGTGATAATATCTTATCCTCTTTTGATACATTTGATTTTTTACCAAACTTCTTTTTGAAAAAGCCCTTTTCACTTCCATAATATATATAATATATATTTGAGTATATATCATGTAATTTGTAGTGTAACTCTTCCAAATTTGTCATACTTTGAGCAGGATTATTACGGATGTTTTTTAATCTCTGTCCATCTGTATAGAACCATATACCAAACTTACACTCTGTAGATGATAAAGGAGTTGAGCTTTCATTTATAGTAAACCCATCTATTATTTGCTTTGCTTTTTGCAACCAAGTTGAATGTACTGCTTTCCCAATTTTCAATTGATTTAATATCTCTTCCCTATCCATAATTACTAAACAACCTTTGTAAAATAGTGTAGATAGCTATTATATAGCAGCTATCTCTTCATCATTGACTACAATGATACGCCGTTCCATCAGATTGAGTTTTTTTACAAGCTCTTTTGATATTGTTTCCAATTCAAAATAGTATGCCTCTGCCAATACTTTATCTGCATCTCCGACACTCTTTTTCATTCCAAACATTTTTGTAAAAAAACCTTTTTTACCTCCATCATAATATATCTTGTATATATTTAGATATATATCATGTAGTTTGAAATGTAATTCTTCTATTTCAGACATAGATTCAATTGTATTATTTCTAAGATAGTTCAATCTCTGACCATCTTTATAAAACCAAGACCCAAATCTACACTCTGTAGAGTTTACAGGAATAGAGTCTTCATCTATTGTAAATCCACCAATAAGTAGTTTAGCTCTTTGTACCCAACTAATATGAGCAGCTTTTGCAACT
>DAOVZV010000037.1 GCA_030634925.1 Sulfurovum sp. | reverse complement strand
GGTCATGTTAACAAATGTGAAAATACCCTGGCGAGAACTTTGGGAATGTATGGAGAATATCCTTTAATTCTCAAACGGCTGGCTCTGGTAAATATAGCCAAAGGCAATATCCTAGAGCGTTCACTTACACCACCACTCATAATATTGATTACTTTACCTACAAATGCCATCTGAAACATAAAAAATGCCCATTTGCTTACAGTATCTTGCGAGTCCCAACTACCAAAAGCATACTCATAACCCACAAGCAAAAACGACATAGACGCAAGAGCGTATATCATCACATTTACAGTAAGTACCGAAGTAACATTTTTGGTACGCACCAAACCAGCTTCAAGCATAGCAAACCCAGGTACCATAAAGATAATCAGAGTCATAGCAAAAATGATAAAGAAAGTATCTATCACATAATTCATTTCCATTTATTAATCCTTCTATTCTATTTAGGATAGTATAACAGTTGAATAGATATAGGTAAAGCTATTATTGATTATAAAATAGACAATTTTATAATTATCACTAATTACTATACATCATTTATGATTAAATATTGAGCATTTAAAAATGATATATAGATAAAGTATCAATTTCTACAGAGCTGTAGAAAATGTAAAAACTGTAAAATTTACATCTTTCGTATCTGAATATCAAACTTATCAATAAGTTCCAATAAATACTCTGAAGACTTTTTAAGCATTGCATAATGCTCTTTTGCTAACTCTTTTTCAGCATTTGATACATCATGACTATTAAATGTCATAATCTTGTGCAACAAAGAGCGATGTTCAGGTACTATAAAATAAATCTTGTAAATTGACCTATAGGTATCATGTAAATTATCATGATGAAACTCTATTTGTTCAATTAAATCTTTTAGATTTTCTTTAGTTCTTAGAGTTGAACCAGCATTGTAAAGCCATTGGGCAAAGCCACATGCTGTTGCTTCTAAGGGAATAAACTCTTTATCCACAGGCAAATCTGAAATGAGATGGTCTGCTCGTTTGACCCAACGCATATGAGCAACTTTAGCATCACTTAACTCTTGTAGAATAACCGATCTTTCATGAGATGTCATAAAATTATCCTTTAGTATATAATTTAACGCAAAGATTATACTATTTTTAACTTAATCTAATAATAAATATAAGTTATATTAGAAAATAAGTTATGAAGAGTTAAAAAAGTCTATTATTCTAAATATAAATTAAGATACAATAAGGATAAATAAAATAGGAATGATATGAAAATAAACTATAAATCTTTAACTATTATTCTTACGGCACTTTTTATTTATATTGGAGTAGGGTGTTTTTATATATATCAAAGTGAAAAAACTTTGTCTATTCAGAAATATCTGGAAGTCTCAAAAGATATGAAAAGTGACTTAGAGATACTTATTGATGAAAAAGAAGAGGCTATTTTACTTGTCTCTTTGGCACTCTCTCAAAATTGTAAAATCAAAAAAGGTTTAAGAGAGAATAATATATCTAGTACAGTATTTAATAATTTTTTTCAAATATTTCAAAAAGAGTCTTCACTCAAAAATCTTTGGTTTCAGGTATTGGATAATCGTGGTGTTAGTATCTATAGAAGCTGGACAAAAAATTATGGTGATAGTATGATAAATAGTCGTATTGATGTGAAGATGATGATTGAATCACCCAAAGTTATATCTTCTATAAGTACAGGAAAATTTGATATGACATTCAAGAGTATGGTACCTATCTTTTATAAGAAAAAGTTTATAGGTATTATGGAGACTATATCTAGTTTTGACTCTATTACCCAAAAGATGAGAGACAATAAGTTTGATACTCTAATCGTTGTAGATAAATCCTACAAGAGGCAACTTACAAAAGCTTCTGCCAATAAGTTTATATATGATTACTATATATCTAATTTAGATGAGAGTAAAACTCTTGTAAATTTATTTGAACATAAGTACAAGCAGAAGTTACTAAATATTCCAAACTATATCATAGATGATGAGAATAATTTATTTTTATCTACATATCATCTCAAAGATATGAATACTAATGAGATGGGTTATTTTATATTATCCAAGAAACTGAGTGATATTGATTTTTATTCTAGGGACAAAACAATTCAAAAGGTTATATTAGCACTTCTTTTTATAGCTTTTTTAATTATTGGTTTTGCTTATTATATATACATCAGTAAATACAAAAGATACATAGAAGAACAGAACCAAAAACTAGAAGATGAGATAAAAGTAAAGACTCAAGAGTTGTATTATTCTGCATATTATGATGGATTGACCAATCTTCCTAATAGAGTGCTTTTTATGGATAGACTTCAAGAGTTTTTGAAGTTTGCTAAGCGTAAAGAGGTCAATGTCTTTGTCGTATGTTTGGACCTTGACCGTTTTAAAGAGATAAATGATACTTATGGACACAATATAGGTGATAAGCTTTTAAAGGTAGTAGCCAATAAATTACAAAACAATCTGCGAGGTGGTGATACTATATCTAGGCCAGGTGGAGCTGAATTTACTATATTTGTAGAGGATATTGACTATAATGATATGATAGTTATAGCCAAAAAGATAGTTAAAATGATGCAAGATATTCACAATATAGATACTATAGAACTATATGCTACATTTAGTATAGGGATTAGTAGCTATCCTGCTGATGGTGACACAGCAGAAGAGTTGCTCAAAAATGCAGATACAGCTATGAATGAAGTCAAAAAATCAGGTAAAAATAGCTATAGGTTTTATAATAAAAAGATGTCTCAATTAGCACAAGAGAGAGTTGTATTGGAGAATGATATAAAACGAGCATTCAAAAATAGAGAATTTGAAGTATATTTTCAACCAAAAATGAATGCCAAAATAGAAAAGATAATAGGTCTTGAAGCACTTATCAGATGGAGACATCCAGAAAAGGGAATGATTTTTCCAAATGATTTTATACCTTTTGCAGAAGAGATAGGTCTGATAGGACAGATAGGTATTTTTATGCGTTATGAGACTATGAAAATCACAAAAGATTGGATAGATAGAGGTTTGGATTTTGGTATAGTATCATTCAATGCCTCTACGATAGAACTAGAAGATGATTTATTTGTAGATAGTATCAGAGATATGATTATTGATATGGATTATGATGCTTCTAGGTTAGAATTGGAAATACTAGAGAGTCAAAGTATGAAAAGTAGAGAGAAGATGATTACTGTTTTAGAAGACATCAAGAAACTAGGTCTAAGTATCTCTATAGATGACTTTGGTACAGGCTACTCTTCATTGTCTTATCTCAAACAACTTCCAGTTGATAAGCTAAAAATTGACCGTAGTTTTGTACAAGATATACCACACGATAAAGACTCTATAGCATTGGTAAGAAGTGTCATAACTCTAGCCAAAAACTTCAATTTGGAGATTATAGCAGAGGGAGTTGAGACCAAAAATCAAGTAGATTTTATGCTGAGAGGGGGATGTGAAAATATCCAAGGTTACTACTACTCAAAACCAAAACCAGTACACGAGATAGAGAAACTTCTGATAGATAATGTTAGTTAATAAAAGTACACTTTTTCTAGTATTAACTATATTTAGTTTAGAATGGTACAATTACACCATGAAAAAATTAACTATATACTCAATCATAACTTTGGTCTTATTGTCGGGATGTACTCAATTGATTACAGCTCCAATCTCTCTTGCAGGTACTGCTGTTAGTACTACAATAGATGTAGCAGGAAGCACAGTAGGTGCTGTTACTCCTGATTAATAGTCAAAAGTCTAAAACCTATTTGCGTTTTTGACTTCTGCTATTTCACTCTCTACCATCTCATCTATCATCCTAATATATAAATCATTTATTAGATTTGGTGATAGGTCCAGAGATATAGCTTGAGCTCTTACATTTGATATAATATCTGATATTCTATCTTCTGCTTTGACCTCTTCTATAGTTGTCTTGAATTTTGCTATCTGTTTGATATAGGCATTTCGTTTTGCTATTAGCTCTACTATCTCTTTATCTACTATATCTATCTCATTTCTAGCTTCTTGAAGTGTATCACATTTATTGATTTGCATTACTATTCCTTTAATCAAATTTCAATATTATATCCAAATATTCTCTAATCCATACTATGTATAAAGTTGGTATATAACTCATCTAATTCATTGTCTTTTTCTTGGATACTTTGTTGTTTATTTTTGGGTAAGGCATCTTCTAGTACTTGTATTCTCTTTAGAAGATATTGAAATATCTCTTTATTTACATCAGGTATTTTGTTGTGGCTAAGTGGATTTTTGTCATATCCCCTTTTGAGTACTCTAGCAGGTATTCCTACAGCAGTAGAGTCTGCTGGTACATCTTTGACTACTACAGAGTTTGCTCCGACTTTTGAGTTCTCTCCTATTGTAATATTGCCCAATACTTTTGCACCAGCTCCTATGACTACACCATTTTCTAGTGTTGGATGTCTTTTGCCTTTGGTGGTACTTACTCCTCCTAGAGTTACTTGCTGGTATATGATTACATCATCTCCTATTATCGCAGTCTCTCCTATCACTACACCAGTACCATGGTCTATAAATACTCTCCTACCAAATGTAGCAGATGGATGAATATCTATAACAGTCAAAAATTTGGATATGGCAGATATAAATCTAGGCAAAAATCTTAGTCCTCTTTTGTACAATCCGTGAGCTAATCTATGAAACAACAAAGCCCATAGACCAGGATAATTAAAAAACAGCTCAAATGTGGAATGAAGAGCTGGGTCGTTCTGTTTGACATTTAGGAAGTCCTCTTTGATAAGACTAAATATACTCATTTACAATACCTCTTTATTTCTAGGTTAAATTGTCTTAAGATAGCTATTTTCGCTTAAATATAGATAAAGTTTTCCCAAAATATCACTTTTCTCTTTACTATTTAGTATAGAAGACTCTTCTATCAGATATTTGAGTCTTTTATCTATGCTAGATGTCTTATATTCCAAATCATCCAATATATCCATCAAGTTTTGAGCAGGGATGATATCATCCATAATATACTCTCCATTCTCATTGAAATTGATAACAACTTCTGTTGGATGTGTAAATAAATTGTGTCTCATTCCCAAAATCTCTTGATACGCACCTGTGAGGAAAAAGCCCAAAAAGTACTCATCTTCATCTACTTTTATATCATGTAGATACAGAGGTAACTCACGGTCAAATGCTATCTCTCCATCACTATCACAAGTTATATCCCAAATACTAGATGGATTGGTAGGCTTGGTATCTAGTTTGTCTAGTGGTACTATCGGAAATCGTTGAGCCAATCCCCAAAAATCAGGCAATGATTGAAACGCAGAAAAATTGACAAGATATTTCTCTTGGATACGGTCTTGGAGTTTTTTCAGTTCATCTTGGTTCTCATCTCTAAGTAGTACTATAGCTTTTTTGATAATTAGATTGACCAATATCTCTGTATTTGAACGGTCTTCCAAATCTATATATCCCAAATCAAAAAGAGTCAATAGGCTCTCCATCTGGTCTAGTGCATCGTGTAAATACTCTTTGGCATTTTCTTTTTTGATACTAATCCACAAATCATAAAGCTCTTGTATCAAAGGAGGATTAATCTCTTTGAGTCTTAGACTTTTTTCGTGATAATCTTGTGAAAATAGTTCAATCACAGGAGCGATAAGTACAGCGTGAGTACCTGCTATGAACCTGCCTGATTCTGTAAATATATCAGGTTCTGCTACACCTTTGCTTTGAGATATAAACTGCATTAGATATATTACATCATTGGCAAACTCTTTTAGAGAGTAGTTCCTAGCTTGTTTGCCTTCGTGTTGGCTATACTCTAATGCTAGTCCTCCACCGATATTGATAGCACCTAGTGCATCTGCACCTCTCTTTTTGAGGTCTGCGTATATGTTACCAGCTTCCCTAAGTGCCTTTTTGAGAGGAGCTATATCTCCCATTTGTGAGCCTATATGAAAATGTATCATCCAAAATTGTGAGAGTAGATTATGTTTTTTTAGCATATCATAAGCTTCTAATACTTCTGTAGATGTCATACCAAATTTGGAGTTATATCCACCACTTTTTGCCCATATACCGATGCCTGAACTGTGTAGTCTTATGCGTATTCCTATCTTTGGAGGTATATAGTTTTTGATACTTTTAGAAAACTCTTTATCTACCTCTATGATAGTTTCAAGCTCACCTAATCCCTCTATAGTTATGGTGATATTATGTCCCATTTGTGAAGCGATAAAACACAATGAAATCATCTCTTTATCTTTGAACCCATTGACTGTAATAGGTGCATTCAAAGGAGTCTTGCTCATAGCTATAATCAGCTCTGCTTTGCTTCCTGCTTCTAATCCATAATTATAATCAGATGATACACTCACAAGATTATCTACAAAATTTGGAAATTGATTGACTTTCAAAGGAAAAACAGCCTGAAATTTACCACTATACTCAAACTCATCTCTCGCACTATCAAAAGCATCAAAAAGTGTAGTTATCTGTTTTTTGATAAGATGAGGAAAACGCAAAATCAGAGGACCTTTATATCCTTTTTCTTGTATATCTTTTGTTATTTTCAATAGCGATGGCTTTGATGCATAATTGATATTTATCGTATCATCTTTTATAACAAAATTATCATCTCCCCAAACATCTAAACCAAAATCGTTCATATAATTCCCTTTTATTAATTTCTAATCAACTCCAAAAAAGCCTTGCCATATCTCTTGTACTTGACTTCTCCTATACCATGGACTTGTAGCATATCTATCTTGTCTTGAGGCTCTTTGACACTCATATCTTTGAGAGTCTTATCCGAAAATACCATATATGGTGGGATATTGTTCTTCTTGGCTATCTCTGTTCTTAGCTCTCTTAGTTTGTCAAATATTGCTACATTCATATCATCAAAATAGCTATTTTTCTGTTTTTGTGAAGCTTTTTTAATTGTTAATCTCTGCTCTTTGAGGTCTATCTTGTGTAGTCCTTTGATAATCTCTACTCCAAATGGAGTGAGCTTATATACCTTGAACTCGCCTATACTTACAGCATTTAGCTCCAATAGTTTATCAGCTATTGTGAGCCATTGTGGTTTTGAGTACTCTTCTCCTATATTATAGACAGATAGTTGGTCGTGTTGATTTTTGAGTACTCTTTGGTCTTTGCTTCCTTTGAGTACATCTACGACATAGTGTAGTCCAAAGTTTTGATTGGTACGCCATATCGCAGACAATAGTTTGCGTGATGGAGTGGTTATATCTACCTTTTTGCTATCTGTATCTGTGCAGTTGTCGCATTTGGTATTGCACTCTGCCAATCTCTCATCAAAATATGATGCTACTATCTGATGCCTACAGTTTTCTGAATTGGCAAATCGTATCATACTATCTAGCTTGTCAAAGGCATTTTGTTTGTATGGAGTATCTGGTAACTCCTCTATAAATCTCTTTTGATTGACTATATCTTGTGCTGAAAATAGCAAAAGTGTCTCTGAAGATACTCCATCTCTTCCTGCCCTACCAATCTCTTGATAGAAATTCTCTAGTGTCTTTGGCATACTTAGATGCACTACAAAACGGATATTACTCTTGTCTATCCCCATACCAAATGCTATCGTGGCTACTACTATTTGTACTTTATCTGCGACGAAATCACTATAAGTATTGTTCTTCTGATATGTCTCTAGTCCTGCGTGATAAGGCTTTGCTTCTATGCCTTGGGTATTTAGGAAATCGGCTATAGTCTCTGTGGATTTGCGTGAGAGTGTATATATGATACCTGCTTCACCTTTGTAGCCTTTGAGAAACTCCAATAGTTGAAGTCGTCCATCTTTGATACGGTGTTGGGCATTGATAGTTAGATTGTCACGAAAAAGAGAACCTCTAACCATCTTTGGATTTTGTAGTCCTAGATTGGCTACTATATCACTCTCTACACTATAAGTAGCAGTAGCTGTAAATGCCGTGATTGGAGTACTTGGAAATCTCTCTTTGAGTATAGATAGTCTCCTATAATTTTCTCGAAACTCATGACCCCATTGGCTCACACAGTGTGCTTCATCTATGACGAAAAAATTGATAGGTATTTGACTAAGCATATTGAGTACATACTCATTTATCAGTCGCTCAGGAGCTAGATATAGTAGTTTTATCTTGCCCTCTCTTAGTTCTGCTTCTATCTGATGAGACTCTTCGAGACTCTGCATAGATGACAACATACGAGCT
>DAOVZV010000366.1 GCA_030634925.1 Sulfurovum sp. | reverse complement strand
TCTTCTTCAATACTTATATCATGATCAAGTGTTCCATAAATAGAATCATATTTTAAAAGATATGCCATCTGTTCATAGCTATAAAGGTCATTGATACCCACCAACTCAAAACTGCTATCTTCCAGTATGATACGTGCAGCACTTCTGCCTATACGCCCAAAACCATTGATAAAAATACGTATTTTTTGATCTATTTTCATCTTCTTATTATAGTCAAAACCTATATCTATGATGTTGATATTTGTCAAGCATAAAAGCAATAAAGAGTCAGGACAGAGACAAGATCAAGGTTGCCAAAACTCCATCATCATCATTTTCAAGTACCAGCTCTCCTCCTATGGAGTCTTCTATGATCATCTTGGACATATAAAGCCCTACTCCTGTTCCGTCACTTTTAAACTTTGTCGTAAAGTAAGGCTCAAAGATCCTATCCATAATAACCTCATCTATACCTCCACCATTATCTTTAACACGTATCTCTATCTTTGCATCTCTATGAAGGAGATCTACAATAACTTGTGGTTTTTCTATCTTATTACCTACAACCGCATCTCTTGAGTTATTGAGCAGGATCATGATCACCTGCATCAGTTCATTTTTATAGCTGCACATCTGGGTATCTCCATCTTGAGTTCTATCTATTAACTCAACATTGCTATCTGAGTAAGAGTCTTTAACAAACTTTATAGACTCTTTTATAGCATCGGAGACTACAAACTGCTCCTTCTCTTTGGTAGGGGAGAAGAAATTTCTAAAGTCATCTATAGTACTGCTCATCTTATGGATATATTGACTTGACTCCTCTTTGAACTGGGCGATCTCCTCTTGTGTAAGTCTCCCGTTATCCTCATAGTCCATCATCAGAACTGTATTCAGTGCTGAGAGTGAATTAAGTGGTTGTCTCCACTGGTGAGCGATATTGGCTATCATCTCTCCCATGGATGCCATTTTACTATTTTGGATCAATATCTGCTGTTTCTCTTTTATTTTTTTGATCTTCTCTTGAAGCTCACTTTTATATGCTTCTACTTCAGTAATATCTGTAAGCGTAATAGAGTATAGGTTTTCATCTGATCGCTTCTCATTTATATTTACCCTGAAAAGATGTATTTTGCCATCCTCTCCCTCTATTTTAGCAACTTTTGGTGTATTCTCTTTATCATTTAGCATAGCATTTATCCAGAGAACACCATTCATCTCTTTTTGTAAGTAGCCATCTTCCTCTATAAAGAAATCGCAAATACACTCATGACTATTACGAAAAACATTTATGTTTTCAAAACCCAGGAAATCTAACATAGCCTGATTTGCTTTTTTTAATTCATGTCCATCTGTAAGAAGCAAAATATTCTCTTGAGAATCAAGAATAAACTGTATATATTCACTGTTTTTTTCTAAAAGTAACTCTTGCATTGTTTAAGCCTATTTTTATTCTGATTATATCTGATGATTATTTAATTCTAATAATATAAAAATTACCATATAAATTTAAATAATTTTTTGTTATCATATCAAATAAATAAAAT
>DAOVZV010000104.1 GCA_030634925.1 Sulfurovum sp. | reverse complement strand
TCATAGAGTACGGAGTCTCACCAACTGCCTTGCCTGTGAGATGTCTGGAATAATTCTCTATCCCTTTACACATACCAGTACCCTCTATCATCTCCAAGTCAAACTCACATCTCTGTTTGAGGCGATTGTACTCAACCATCCTATCCTCTGCTTGATAATATGCCAATCTCTCACCCAACTCCTCTTCTATACTCTTGACTGCTAATGCCAACCTCTCTTTACTTACTATAAATTGATTTGCAGAGTATATTACTATCTCATCTTTGTCATCATATTTTTTATTATCTATGCTATTTATCTCATATATAGCCTCTATCTCATCACCAAAAAACTCTATACGAATAGCAAACTCCTCAGCATAAGCAGGGAAAATATCTATCACTTCACCCATCACACGAAAATCACCTCTATCAAAAAAGTCATCATTCCTCTTGTATCCCATATCTACAAGCCTAAGCAAAAGTGCCTTTTGACTATACTCCTCTCCTACTATCAACTTCTGTACAATAGAACGATAATCATCAGGAGAGCCTAGACCATAGTTGGCAGATACAGATGCTATAACTATCACATCATCATGAGACAATAGATTTGCTGTCGTACTCAATCTAAGCCTCTCTAACTCTTGGTTGATAGATGAATCCTTTTCTATAAATAGGTCTTGACGAGGCATATAAGCCTCAGGTTGATAATAATCATAATATGAAATGAAGTACTCTACATGATTATTTGGAAAAAAGCTTTTGAACTCACTATACAGCTGAGCTGCAAGAGTTTTATTATGAGTCATTATCAAAGTAGGCTTGGCAGTAGCCTCTATCACTTTTGCCATAGTATAGGTCTTACCAGACCCTGTAACTCCTAGTAAAGTCTGATACTGATTACCAGATTTGATAGATTGAGTTATAGCCTCTATAGCCTCTGGTTGGTCTCCTGATGGTGAATAATCACTAGATACTGTAAAATTTGGCACAATAGACCTTAAGTTTTTAATTATTTTCGCTATTATAGCAAAAGAAATTTACGGAGCAAAATATGTCGCCACTACAGAAGCTAAGAGAAAAGATAGAACAATGGAAGAAAAAATATGAAGCACTACAAGAAGAAAATAGTACTCTAAAAGATGAATTATCAGCTATATCACAAGACAAAGATAGCTCTCAAATCATCGCCCTAAAAAGAGAACTAGCAGAAAAAGATAGAGAGATAGAGAAGATAATCACACAAGTAGAAGCACTTTTATTATAAGGACTCAAAGATGCAAAATATAGGTATTACACTAGCAGGTACAAGATATGAAGTCAAACTAGAAGATGATTTCGCAGATTTCGTCACAAAAGACCTCCAAGAAGCTGGAATTAAACTAAATCAAGACAATAAATCAGACAAACTACTAAAAGCATATCTAAGACTAGCTAAACAAGCAACATCTTATGAGAGTGAAATAGAACTGCTCATAGATACACTAGATGGATTATAAAATTTTATAATACCTTAAGTTTAAATACAGTACAATCTAGTAGGTCAGTTATTGAACTGATACTAAACAATTTAACAGGAGTTAATCATGAATAACATGAGACGCGGGTTCACAATGATTGAACTAATTTTCGTAATCGTAATTATCGGTATTTTGGCAGCAGTTGCTATCCCAAAACTAGCAGCTACAAGAAGTGATGCTACAGCAGCAGGTTGTGTACATGAAGCAGGACAACTAGTAAGTGAAATTTCAGCTAAATATACAGCTAAAGGTTATAGTGCTTTTAAAACTTTAACAATTGGTGATTTAACTAATATAGGTACTGGTGCTACGACAACAGGAATTTCTCAAGATACAGGTGATACTTTCCATGGTGATACAGGAATAACATATCTATGTGATAGTGCAACACTTATAACTATCAAAGGTTCTCAAGCAGCTACAGATTATAACTTAACAGTAGAAATGCCAGAGCGTCTACCTGCTGATAGTCCAGCAGTATTTGCTGCAAAAACTGCATTACAACAAAATATGTTACAAGGTGAAGAACTAAAGATGTTTAAGCTTTAAGTTTTACCCTAGTATCAATTAACTATCACCTCTTGAGGTGATAGTTTAGTTCTATAACATCTTCTAGTATATTTTTCCTCTTATAACCTTTATTATATAAATATTTTTCTAAATTTTATTTTGGAATTTTAATATACTAAGATTAATGGAGATTATTTATGAAAAAAGCTTTTACAATGATAGAACTTATATTTTCAATAGTTATTATAGGAATATTGGCTTCTATAGCTATACAAAAACTAGCAGTCAATAGAGTAGATGCTAAAGCAGCTATGTGTCAACTAGAAACATCTCAATTTGCTAGAGAACTAATAGAATCATATATGATTGATGGTCATAGCAAGTTTACACATAAATTAATATCAAGTATTACAAATATAAGAATATTAACCCAAATTATAGGAGAGACTACAGGAATAACTGATGATGGATATATATCATCAGAAATTGAGTACAAATGTGACAATATTAAATTAGCTACATTTATATACTCATATGATAATGATTTAGCAAAATATGTATTGACTATGCAAGTATATGAAGGAACAACACCTGCATCTTTATTGGCATATAATGTATTAAAAAGAAACCTAAATATATCAGACGATACAGGAAAATACTACATCTTCTAACAAATATAAAACTTTAAGTTACTATAGTGATATAATTATGCTATAGTTTCTTAAAGGATTTTTATGTATAAAACTCAAAAAGCATTTACAATGATAGAACTCATATTTGTCATCGTCATAATAGGCATACTCTCAGCTGTAGCTATCCCCAAACTTGCTGCTTCACGAAGTGATGCTGAAATTGCAAAAGCTAAATCTATTGTAGCTTCTATCCGAATGGGTATATCTACTGCTAGACAAAAACAGATATTAAGTGGAAATTTCACTCCTATCACTACTTTGACTGCCTATACTGGTGAAGATGTAGAGATATTTGAGACTGTATTAGAATATTCTCTTAGGTCTTGTGCTTCTGCTACTGCTGTAAGCTGTTGGATTACAAATAGTACTAGGAAAGAATATACATATAGAATGCCTATGGAGGGCAGTGTAGATTTCAATATCACAAACAACAAATTTAACTGTAAAGACAAAACAGATAGTAATTGTAGATTGATTACTGACTAATTATTGTTTTATTATCAGGTAGCACTTCTCAAGTCTAGCTTATATATACTTAATTATCACTCTTTGGATGAGTTGAGTATTGGTAGTGTAGTTATAATTCCTCTTAGAGGTAGTCTAAAAGATGGAGTAGTTATATCTATAATCTCTCGACCTAAGTTTGATACTCTAGCTATAGAGTCAAATACAAACAAATATTATAATCTCAAACAGTTAGAAGTAGCTAAGTTTATATCATCTTATTACTTCTCATCTTTGGGTGAGGCTATATCTCTTTTTATACCCTATCCTAATATACCCTATATCAAAAACCAATCAATTATCACAAAAAAACCTATATTATCACATATACAGCAACAAGCTTATAATCAAATCATCACAAAAGATAAATCTCTACTATTTGGAGTGACTGGTGCTGGTAAGACGGAGATATTTATCTCTTTGATTGCAAAGATGCTAGGAGATGGCAAATCAGCTATATTTTTGATGCCTGAGATTTCTCTTACTCCTCAGATGGAAAAGAGACTTCGTATATACTTTGGTGATAGTGTAGCTATGTGGCACTCCAAAATTACAAAAAAGAAAAAAGAGTCTATATTGAATGGAGTAACTAATGGGAATATCCGTATTATAGCAGGAGCTAGGTCTGCTCTTTTTGTGCCGTTGTATGATATTGGACTTATTATTGTAGATGAAGAACATGATG
Organism: Sulfurovum sp.; assembly: GCA_030634925.1. Classification (GTDB taxonomy): domain Bacteria; phylum Campylobacterota; class Campylobacteria; order Campylobacterales; family Sulfurovaceae; genus Sulfurovum. The sequence continues at coordinate 1,581 of DAOVZV010000104.1, read as the reverse complement.
ATAGCTACAAATCTATTACCAGACCTCGTTATAATGCTAGAGATGTAAGCGTACTTATAGCAAATAAAATAGGAGCAAAAGTACTTCTAGCATCGGCTACTCCATCAGTTTCATCATATTATAAATATCCAATAGTCAAACTATCTCAACCATATATTAAACGACCTAAAGATTATCATTTCATATCAGGAGATAGGCTCAATAGTAGTATCATCTCAACTATAGATAGATACCACAAGGCAGGTGAACAATCTTTGTTATTTTTACCTACTCGTGGTAATTTCAAGTATCTATATTGTGATAGCTGTGGCAAGACTCATCAATGTCCATACTGTTCTGTGGGTATGGCACTTCATCGTAAATATAGACATCTCAAATGCCACTACTGTAATTTCACACAGGCTATCATAGATAGTTGTAGCTACTGTAACCACTCACCTCTAAAAAGTAATCGAATGGGAACAGTTGAAGCTATAGAGATAATATCAGAAGCTGTAAAAGATATAGAGATAGAACAGTTTGATAAAGATAGTATCAGTACCACCAAAAAGCTCAAAGATGCACTAAAGAGATTTGAGACAAAGCAGAGTCATCTACTATTAGGTACTCAAATGCTAAGTAAAGGACATGATTACGCAGGGATTAGTTTGGCTGTGATTATGGGACTTGATTATATTTTGGGATTACCTGATTATCGAGCTAGAGAGAGGGCTGTATCTCTACTTTTTCAGATAGCAGGGAGAAGTGGTAGAGCCAAAAAAGCAGAAGTATTAGTTCAAACGGGAGACCCAGAGTTTTTCAAAGCTTATCTAAGTGATTATGAGATATTTATCCGTGATGAGCTTATATTTTTGGAAATAGCCGAGTATCCACCATTTGTATCACTAGCTAGAATACTTATATCTCACAAAAATGAGATAAAAGCAAGTAAGACAACACTTGATATAATTACCAAACTAAAACTACATACAGAGATAGAGATAGTAGGTCACGGCAAAGCACCTATAGAGAGGATAGCAGATAAGTTTAGATTTAATATACTTCTCAAATCCAAAAAGAGAGTTCCACTACTCAAAGCATTACATAGTGTAGATTGCAAAGAGATAGAGATAGATATGGATGCTGTTGAGTTTTTATAATATGCTAAACATTCCTCTTTATCCTAACTTTTTGGGGGTCTAGTAACTCTATAGCTTTTTTGACCATTGGTTCATCTGCTATTGTCCTATAATCTCTCTCTTGTGCTGATTGTGTATCTCCTGCTTCTGGTGCTATACATGAGCTTTTCATTTGGCTTTCATCTATTTGTTCTATTGGTTTTGGTGGTGGTGTACTCTTTTTTGATATATTTACTATCTTTGTCTCTAGTCCAAATATATCTTTGACAAACATATTGATAAGCCCCCAATGAGTGATGAGTAGCTTTTTGTCTTCTGCTTCTGCTGTCGATTCCCATGTTAGTTTATCTAATGCAAAACCTACAAATGTAATATTTGACTCAAAACATTTACCCAAATCATAATTTCTATCATAAATCTTCTTGATAAGTGTCTCAAATGTCTGATTATGATTATCTTTTGG
>DAOVZV010000072.1 GCA_030634925.1 Sulfurovum sp. | reverse complement strand
TTCTATCTTCTTTTTGTTGTGCTACAAACATTACAAAATCATTGCCATTTGCTGAATACTTCGTTACCGTCATTAGAACTCCTCACTTATCTCTATAGTTAATCTCTCACATCTTTTTTCAAGTTCATCTATACCATCATTATTGTCTATAATATAAGTACCTTTCTTGTATTTCTCTTCTATATCCATCTGTAGTTCTACTCTGTGAATTGCTTCATCTTTTGTACAGCTATCTCTAATAATAAGACGCTTTATCTGTTTATCTTTGTTTGTATATACTACTATTGATTTTTTTATACTATTATATCTTTTTGACTCGAAAAATAGTGGAATATCAACTAAGTAAGGCTTCTTTTTTCTATCCAATATCTCTGATAATTCTTCTATGTGATTATATATGATAGGATGTATAAACTCTTCTAGCTTTTTGAGTTTATTAGCATCACCAAAGACTATAGCACCCAATGCTTTTCTATCGACCTTTTCATCTACTATCAGACTATCACCAAACATAGATGCTATATCTTTTGAGTATTTATCTAGCATAATATGAGCTATTTTATCAGCATCTATCACCTCAAAACCCAAAGATAGCATAATATCTACTACACTACTCTTGCCTGTAGAGATACCACCTGTGAGGGCTATAGCATATTCAAATGACATTACCACTTTCTATATGATTTGAGTTGCATTTTGTCATATCCATATATATCATTTCTAAACTGCATCACACCATCATAATCTACATAAGCAGTGAGATATACTACATCTACAGGTACTTTGTTGTTCAGTCCAAAGAATTGTCTCTTTTTTCCTTTGAGTCTTTTTTGTGCAGATTTGTAGTTTACATTGTCATTGAATGATGCAAATGTCTTGAGTAGTTCTCTAGGTTTGCCCAAACGGATACAGCCATGACTAAATGCTCTTACATTACGATTAAATAGTTTTTTGTTTGGCGTATCGTGCATATATACAGCAAATTTATTTGGAAATAGGAATTTTACTTTACCTAGAGCATTTCTAGCTCCTGATACTTGTGCAAAATGGAAAGGAACAGTCTTGCTATATCTATATGCACCCCATTCTATATTTTTGGGATTTACTATCTTTGCATTTTTACCCCATCCATCTCGTATCTCTATTCCTTTTCTTGCCATAGCATTTGAGTTACGCATCAGCTTTGGTATCATCTCTTTTTGGACTATACTCTTTGGTATATTCCACTTTGGATTGAGTACAATAGTCTTGACAGTATTTGAGAATATAGGAGTAGGATTTTTCTTTTTACCTACTATCACTCTCATCTGTTGTATCAGCTTTTTGTTATGCTCAAAAAATAGTGTAAACGCAGGTATATTTATCATAATATGACGATTATCACCTCTTTGGTTTAGCCACTTAATACGGTCAAGATTTAGACGGATTTTCTCTACTCTCTTTTCTACTGTAATATTGAGTGCTTTTTTTGTATCTCTTCTCAGTACACCATTGGCAATTAGACCATTTCTCTTTTGAAATTTCTTTAGAGCGTCTCTTAGGCATTTATCATATACCTTGCCCTCTGAAGTACCACAATCTACATAATCACCTGTAATACGAAGTCTCTCTCTTAGGGCAGGTACACTATTGTAAGCTTTACCTTTTTTCATAGAACCTTTGATATGTAGAGGACTCCATCCACCATCTCTTTGGATATTTAGATACTTTACCAGTACTTTGTGTAGTCTCTTGTATCCATACTCTTTTGGTACAGCCCTATCAAATGATTCTTTGAGACTTCCACCCATAGCAGAACTCTCTATCATAGATATAGGACTCCAATATGGTCTGTGAGTTATCCACGCAGCGTTGAGACTTCTTGCTTTTAGATTGTGTAGTCTTGCATTAAAAGCACCCCAATTGATACTACCATATAGAGTATAATCAGCATACCCCTTGTATAGTTGAGATATTTTAAACTCTAATTCCACTTTTTGGTATATTGTACTACTACTATTAGCATATATCTTTGTTGCCATCTGTTCTAATGATATAGCGTCTGTATGAAGCTTGGTATCGCTAGATAGGCTTTTGTCCCTTTTGATAAGATTGAAAAGCTCTTTACTAAAAGATGATATATCATCCTCATCCACCCAAACAGGAACAAAAAATAGCTGAGTATATAGTTTCCTCAAAAAGCTACTTTGTGACTCTGTCTGTAGAGAGTTTATCATCACAGTAGATGCAACTTCATGAAACTGTAAATTAGAACCTACAGCGATACTAGGAGCAAATAAAAGCCCTAATAAAAATCCAAATATAACCCTAAATTCCCTAATTCTATCTAATAAAAATTTCATTTTTTCTCTATTTCCTAAGTTTTGATAATCAATGATTATATCCAAAACTTTTATAATATTTGCTGTTTATTCACCATTCATTAATATACAAAAGCTAAAATAAGAAAAATAAAAAGGAGAGAGTTGTGAATAAGATTATATATACTTTGCTGTTTATGCTCTCTTTTAATGTATTTCACGATAGTTTCATCTCTTTGATAGAGAATAAGCATACTCATATTGTGGAGTCTGTGGGTGAAGTCTCTGTTGGTGATTGTGCTGATTTTGGTGATATACACAAGATGCTTCATTTTATGGCTATCTTGACTACTCCTGATAATATGATAGATGAGCATATAGAGACTCTATATATCACTCATCTATCCAATAGATATACCTCTTTTATACCCAAAACCTCTTATCGTCCTCCTATAGTCTAATCTTTTTTACCTGTAACTATTAACTACTATTTGGGAATACCCAACTATTATATAAATAAAAGAGAGAAGATTATGAAAATTATTATTATATTTGCACTACTTTTGGAGCTAAGTATCGCTTCTACTGTACGACTAAAAGATGTATTGGCATCGGTAGATGACCAAAACCATATCACACAAAGAGTAAATCATCAAAGGCTTTATCTAAAAGCCAACAATCTAGCAGACAATGCGTCAGCACCTATTGAGCTATATGGAATGGGGACAAAGGCTTATCCTATTGGAGGCAGAGAAGATTATGAATATTCTGTAGGTATATCCAAAGAGTTGTCTTGGAGAGATACCAAAGCCAAAGATGAGAAGATAGGTGAACTAGCCAATGAAGCATATTTGCTAGAAGAGCAGAAGAAGATATTGAATTTCTCAAATAGTATCAAAAATCTCTATCATCAGCACTGTATGGATTATAAAAACTATAAAAGTGCAAAACAAAATTATCAAGAGTTCGCAAAGTTATATACAAAAAAAAGTAAAGCATATAAGTATCATGAGATTTCAAAGAGTGAGCTTATGCAACTAAAGATAGAGAAAAATAGACTATATGCAAAGCTAAAAGAGATAAAAATAATACAGCAAATATCCAAAAAGAGAGTATATATGTTGAGCAGAATGGACTATAGCAAAAGTAGCTATCTATCTTGTAGAGATATATATCCAATACGAGCAAATATCTCTTTGGACAGAGATAGCTTTGATATAACCAAAAAAGCACACCAAAAACGGATACAAGGTACACAAGCTACTATAGATAGATACTCCAAGTCTATAGAATATGTAACTCTATCTATACAGTATGACAAAGAGATAGATATAGACAAATACAGTCTAGGATTATCTATCCCACTATCTTTTACATCTAATAAATCAGAACAAAAACGAGCATCTGCTATGTACCAAAACTCATCTTTGGATTATGAGTACAAGCAGAGTATGCTAGAGAAAAGGACTACTGCTATGGCTCTTCGAGATAGGCTAAAGAGTGATGCCTTGATGATAAAATCGCTCAAACAAAATATCAATAATTACAAGAGAAATCTACTACCACTTATCAAAAAAAGCTATGATTTAGGAGAGAATTCGGTCATAGAGTATCTACTCAACAGACAAAACTATCATCAAATAAAGCAAGAGCTTTTTGCTACCCAAAAGAGATACTATCAGAGACTATTTGAACTATATTCACTCATCGAAACAAAGGATAACTAATGAAAAGATTAATACTAAGTACTATATTTACTATATCTAGCGTCACACTATCAGCACAAAATATCATATTGACTCCAGCACAAGAGGATAATTGGCAGATAGAGGTGGAGACTCCTCTAGCTTCATCGACTCTCCCTCTAGGTGAATTTGTGGCAAAGGTGGTTACTCCTCCATCACTATTGCATACTATATCTTTGCCTTTTGAAGCAAATGTAAAGAGACTAAGTGTAGCAAACTATCAGCCAGTAAAAAAGGGTGATATATTAGCAGAGGTGACAGGTACGGAGTGGATAGCTACTCAACAAAGAGCTATAGCCGATATTATAGAGTTCAAGCATCACCAAAATCTAGCACAACGCAAAAATATGCTTTGTAAAGAGAAGATAATACCACAAAAAGAGTGCTTATCTGCCAATGCAGAATTAGAAGCAGACAAGATAAAGGTATCAGCATCAAAAGCATTGCTAGAGAGTTATGGAGCTAGTGAGAGTGCTATCAATCATCTATTTAAAAACCTCAAACTATCTCAAACTATCAAGCTACGAAGTGCTACGGATGGTAGAATAGTAGAACTTCATGCTACTCCAGGCAAGAGTACAAGTCCATCAGACGCTCTATTTGTCATCAAGCAAAAGGGTGATTTGTGGATAGAGAGTTCTATAGAAGCAGATAGGACTTATGGACTGTTTGAGGGACAAAGCGTACAGATTATGCTAAATAATCATAAATTTGATACTACTATCATACAGCTATCACCTGTGATTAATCCTCAAAATCAGACTAGATTGGTGCGTTTCTTGGCATCTCCTACGATTGATACTCTAGCAGGATTACGCACAAATATCAAAATCACAATATCGCAAAAGAGTATGAAGATAAACAAAAAATCACTTATCAAAGATGGTAATTCACAGATAGTCTTTGTCAAGACCAAAGATGGATATAACTCTGTAGAAATAGAGATATTAGCAGAAGATGAAAACCACTACTTTATCAAGCCATCAAGCCAACTAACCAATCCAATAGCCACAAGCTCACTAGCCATACTCAAAAATATGCTAGGAGGAGATGATGAATAAGATTATTGGTTTTGCTCTAGGACAGAGACTATTTATCTCTCTGTTGGCTCTAGTGATTTTGGGATTTGGTATCAAGGCATACAATGATTTACCAATAGATGCTTTTCCTGATATATCTCCCATACAGGTCAAGATAATAATCAAGTCAAGTGGTATGACTCCTGCTGAGATAGAGTCACGGATAACTGTGCCTATAGAGATGAAAATGGTAGGTATTCCTTATGAGACTATGATGCGTTCTACCTCCAAGTATGGACTGTGTGATGTGACTATAGATTTCGAAGATGGTACAGACATATATTGGGCTAGACAACAAGTGAGCGAGAGACTATCAGACATCAAAGATGAGCTTCCATCCAATATAGAGGGTGGATTAGCTCCTATATCTACACCTCTTAGTGATATTTTGATGTTTACTATTGAGTCTGATATTTTGTCACTAGAAGAGAAGAGAAGCCTACTAGATTGGATAATAGCACCCAAAATTCGTTCTGTAAGTGGTGTAGCTGAGGTAAATGCCTTGGGTGGTAAAGTCAAGACCTATGAAGTGATACCAGACCTCAACAAAATGAGAACTATGGGTATCACTCTAGCAGATATATTTGATACACTAGAAGCAAACAACCAAAACGACGGAGCAGGGCGTGTCTCACAAGGAGTTGAGAGTATATTGGTCAGAAGTGTAGGACGACTCAAAGATTTGAAAGAGATAAGCGAGTTACCAGTAGGCAAGAGAGATGATAAAGTCATAATCATAGGAGATATAGCCAAAGTAGGATATGGATATATTAGCCGTGCAGGATTTGTGAGCAAAAATGGAGAGGGTGAAGCAGTTCAGGGACTTGTATTGGGACTCAAAGGAACAAATACAGCCAAAGTACTAGATGATGTCAAAGAGGAACTAGCCAAATTAAGCCAATCTCTACCAAAAGGTACAAGCATAGATATATTTTATGACCGTTCAGACCTCGTCAATCTAGCTACAGATACAGTCAAAATGGCACTATATGAAGCTGTGATACTTATCATCATAATATTATTATTGATGCTAGGAAATGTAGCATCTGCTTTGAGTGTGGCATTGATATTACCTTTTGCTCTTTTGATGAGTTTTATTGCGATGGAGTACTTTGGACTTACAGCAAATCTAATGAGTCTAGGAGGATTGGCTATTGCTATTGGGATACTGGTAGATTCTGCTGTGGTGGTAGTCGAACATATCA
>DAOVZV010000014.1 GCA_030634925.1 Sulfurovum sp. | reverse complement strand
GCACTAAAAAGTCAAGACAATAATATCTTTTATCAATTCTGTTTTTAAATCAGCTTCTTTGTACCACTCTCTTTTAAAGTCAAGCTTTGGACTTTCATCTTGTGCTATGAGTTCTATTATATCCATTTCCAATATTTCCTACTTATTTACATTCATTCAAATTTACAAAGCAGAAATTACAAGCTTGTTTATTGCCTTTTTTGCATGATTTACCCAATACCTTTTTTGCTTTTTTGATATTTTTTGCTACACCTTTGCCTTTGTATAGATTTTTGCCGTACTCCAGACATCCCGTTGGATAACCAATTTCACAAGATTTTTTGTAATATTTTGTGGCTATTTCATTATCTTTGGACTCTTTTGCAAAATAAAAACATCCTTTGGCTAGACCATTATCACAAGATTTACGATAGAGTTCCAAGGCTTTTGATTTGTCTCTTCTTACTCCTACTCCTTTTCTGTAGGCTTTGGCTACATTGAAACAACTTTTTATATGGTTGGCTTTACATGCTTGGTCATATAGGTCAAATGCTTTTTTGATATTTTGTTTGACTCCTAGACCTCTTGCGTTGATATTGGCATATATATAACACGCTCTTGCGTCTTTGTTTTCACAAGCTTTTTGTAGATAAGAAGATGCTTTTTTGTAATTATCTTTCATATTAGTTCTACGATATAGAGACTCACCCAAGATAGCACATCCTTTGGTTATCTCTCCTTTACATGCTTTATCTAAAGCTTTATCTGATTTTTTGTATTTTTTATCTTTCATCCAGATATTACCCACTAGAAGACAAGAATTAAGATGACCCTTTTTACAAGCTGTATCTAAATATTTGATAGCTTTGGATTTATTCTTTTTTGTATTTTTAGCAGTATAATATATGATAGCTAATTTATAACATCCCTCTATATATCCACCGTTACAAGCTTTGGTATAAGATTTGATAGACCTAGAATGGTTTTGCTTGATTTTGTCTCCTTTGCTTTGCCAATTTCCCAATATGAAGCATGATTTAGCATAACCAATACTACAAGACTTACTATAAGCATCTTTGGCTTTTTGATAATCTTGATTGACTCCTTTACCAGAGTTAAACATATTTCCTAGTTTGAAACATGACTCTTTGTGACCACTATCACAAGCTTTCATATAACAATCTGTAGCTTTGATTTTATTTTTCTCTATATTATGACCTTTACTAAAAGCTATCGCCAACTTATAACACCCTTTGGCATGACCTGTATCACACTCTTTTCTATATTTGAGGGCTTCTCCTTTATATAAAATCTTATGAGGTTTTTTGACTACTTCCTTGACTACTTTAACTTCTTCTTTTTTTCTAAACATTGGAACTACTCGCTTTTTTTCGTAGTTTTCTGGTAAGTGAAAGTATTTTCTATATCTTTTTATCTTTATAAATATATTTTCATTTTTCTTCATAAAGGCATAATCTTTTGCTCTTAGGCTAAGACTATTTCCTTGGGCTAATTGATAATATAGTTCTACATTATTATTTTCTCTTGCCTCTTTGATAGCAAATTTGATATATCTATTTAATGGATTGATATTTTTATCTGCTTTTTTCAACATAGATAAAAATTTAGATAGTTTACTATCACTAGCATTATCATTTGCTACATCTTTATCCAATTCATATCCAAACTTAAATGCTATATTTGTATCTTTGATATGCTTATTACATTTGGATTTGATTTTCTTAGATATTAGTGAGCTTTTTGTATATAAGAGACAATCATCTCTTAGTATCTCTATATCTTGACCCAAAGACTCATATACTTTTGGTGCAGATATTATATTTGTACTAAATAGTACTATAGTTGCTAATATTACTTTTAACTTATTCATATTTCATCCTTGAAAAAAAGCCTATTGGCATTTTGTGTACTTGTATTCTCTATCTCTTCTATGGTTATATCTGATAATTCTGCCATCTTTTGTGCTATAAGGTTTACAAAACTAGGCTCATTTCTCTCTCCTCTATGTGGATGTGGTGTGAGATATGGAGCATCTGTCTCTATGACTAATCTATCTTGTGGTATCTTTGGATATACGCTTATGAGTTTTTTGGCATTTTTGAATGTCAATACTCCTCCTATCCCAAAATAGAAGTTGTTTTTGGATAATTTGAGCAAAGATTCATCTGCATTGTAGCAGTGAAGCACTCCACCCTCTGCTCCTGCATACATCTCTAGCATCTCCAAAGAGTCAGCACTAGAGTCTCTAATATGTACAATCAAAGGCTTTTTTAGCTCTTTTGCCCATAGTATCTGATTTTTGAATACTCTCTTTTGTAATATCTTCTCCTCTTCTATCTCTTTTATATCTTCTGGTAATCTGAAATAGTCCAATCCACACTCTCCGATAGCTACACATTTGGGATGATTGACAAATTTCTCCAAATATTCTCTATCATAATTACCCACATCATAAGGATGAACACCCACAGCTATATATATCTCATCATAAGCTTCTGCCAAATCCACAGCCCTCTGCAGAGTTTTTGGGTCAGCAGCTGGTATTATAAATCTATCTACTCCACTACTCCTTGCTCTATCTATCACCTCTTTTATATCACTATGATATCTATCATTATCGAGATGGCAATGTGTATCTATCAACATTTTTTACCTTAGTTTTTTGAAATTATAACAAAATTATACGATTTCGTCTATTTTATAGCTTAATCTAATCTTGAATAAGTTATAGTTAATAAAAAAATAAGGGAGTGTATTATGACTATAGCTATTATTATAGGCGTTGTATTGGTGATTATTGTTGTATTGGTATTGGTTTTAAAATCGAAAAAAGGTAAAGAGGAAGAGACTACTACACAAGAGAGTCCAAGAACTCCTTCACAAAGACCAGCTCCAAGGCAGAGACCTGCACCAGTAGCACCATCAAAACAGTTACCAGAAGCAAATTATCCAAGATATGACCACTCTAGGATGATTACAACTCTAGGATTGAGTGAAGATGATGCTATTGAATTTATAGGAGACCTCATCACACAGATAGATACCACAATACCTAGAATTCAAAGTGCAATAAACGCATCTGACATTGAAGAACTAGAGCAACAAACACACAGTATAAAAGGTTCTGCTACCAATTTGGGTACAGGAGGAGTAGCATCACTACTTATAGATTTCAACACTTATCTAAAGACTCAAACAGATATGGATATTATCAATAAATATTTTGAACATCTAAAGCACTATACGCAAGAACTAAAAATACAATATTCTTGATATTTCGTCCTATCGGACGAAATAATCATCTAACCAAAAATATACTATACCCATCCACATAACTATATTCCAAATCTTTTTTTAGTATGTTCAATATACTTTTGATAATATAAAGTCCTAATCCTAATCCTTTTTGAGATGTATGAAAAGGTTTAAAATAGTTCTCTAGTGGCTCTTTTAGTGCTTCTGATTTATTGATGATTTGTATAGTATCATCTGCTATTATCACTTTTACATGCCTATCTGTGCTATATTTGATACCATTATCTAGTAGATTTTTGACAACTAGCGTAAAGAGTTCAAAATCTACATCTATATTATAATCTTTTTGTATATCTATAGTGATAAAATCATTTGGATTATCTACCATTAGCATATCTATACTAGCCTCTAGTAAATCACTTACATTATACTTATTTATATTCAAATCGAAGTTTTTAGATGTGATTTTTTCTATCTTTGCAAACTCATCAATAAGTAGATTTAATCTCTCAAATACACTATGAAGTCTCGCCTTGTTCTTCTCATCTACTATAAGCTCACTAATGAGCCTTCCCTTGCCTATTGGAGTTTTGAGTTCATGCATAATAGCACGGAGAAATAGTTGCCTAGATTGCAACAACTCCCTTATAGTAGTCACAGCATAATCAAACTCATTTGCCACCTCTGCTATCTCATCTTGCTTATCACTTTTACACTCAATATCGAGATTACCCTGAGAGAATGTTTGTATCTGACTTTTGAGCTTTGATAGTGGCTTTAGACTTTTCATTATCCATAGATACAAGAGTATAATCAACAAAAAGACAAAAGAGAAAATCAAAGCCCGTTTGATAGGAAACAATATTTTGTTCTTGTTTTCCAATATGAGCTTAAACCTATCATTGTTGATAATTATAATCCGTTTGAGATGAACAGTATTTACACTATATCGCTTGAGTTTATCTTTCTCTTTGAAAAATCTCTCTATCTGTATTATCATACCCTTATCTCTGACCAAAGATACATTTTGGGCATCAAGATATGCGTAGTCTATCTTGCCGTATTTTAGATAATATGTATATAGATAGTGAGATATAGACTGCTCTTGTGCTATATTTCTATCTTCTATCATAGCATGGTCATACTTGATAGAAAATACAAACAAAGCACCTAGCAAAAATAGCGTAATAGAAAAGACTATTCTAATCTTACTTCTTAGAGAGGTAATCATACTAGTTTGTATCCCACTCCACGCACTGCTTGTATCCGTTTGCTATCATCTGGATTATTGATACCTAGTTTGGTTCGTATCTTTGAGATAATTACATCAAGACTCTTGCCTTGTGAATCTATACTCATAGTTCCTGCTGTATTGATAATCTGCTCTCTTGATTGAGTAATCCCTTGGTGTTTGACAAGCAAAGATAATACCTCAAATTCAGCAGGAGTGAGAGATAGAGGTTGCCTTTTGAAATATAGAGTATCCCCTTGTATCTCAAAATCACTTTGAGGTGTGGCAATCTTACTGCTATTGGACTTGGAATATCGTCTCAACAAAGATACAATCCTAGCATACATCTCTTTGGGGTCATAAGGCTTTGGTAGATAATCATCAGCACCCAATGCTAGACCATTTACCTTATCATTGATATCAGACCTAGCAGATGATATGATAATAGGTATATCATATTTCTCCACTACCTCTTCACAAACTTCCAACCCATCCATCCCTGGTAAAGTGAGGTCAAGTATCAACAAATCATACTTTTTGACCCCTGCACTAAGACCTAGATAAGGGTCTTCAAAATTGGTAACTTTAATATCATACTGTAGCAAATACTCACTCAACAACTCAGCAAATTCAGCATCATCTTCTATCATCAAAATATTAGTCATATTATAATCCATTTTATTTGATTATATCTACCAAAGGTTAATTGATTGTAACTAATTGTCTAAACTAAAGTGCCTTATATCTCATTCCCATAAAGAATATGCTATAATTATTATTATCAATTTGGAGTAGTGAATGAAGATACATTTTATAGGTATTGGTGGGATTGGACTTTCTGCGTTGGCTAAGTTTTTGTTTAATGATGGAGACAAGATTTCTGGTTCTGATATAAAGCAGACTGAAATAACAGATGATTTGGCGACAAATTTTGATGCTAAGATTACTATTCCTCACCATGAGGATGCTGTCGAGGGTGTGGATAGAGTGATTTATTCAGCAGCAGTAAGACCCAATAATCCTGAATACCAACGAGCAAAAGAGTTGGGTATTGAGTTGTTGTCTCGCAAAGAATCACTAAAGAGTATATTGGAAGATAAAGAGGTGTTTGTGGTAGCTGGAGCTCATGGCAAAAGTACTACTTCTGCTATGTTAGCATCTATTGTCCCAAAATCAAATGCACTTATCGGAGCTATTAGCAAAGAGTTTGGTTCTAATGTACGCAACTATCCCAATGACAAGGTAGTATTTGAGGGTGATGAGAGTGATGAGAGTTTCTTAAACTCTAACCCTTATCTAGCTATAGTGACCAATGTCGAGCCTGAACACATGGAGTATTATGGTTATGATGAAGAGAAATTTTATAATGCTTATACCAACTTTATGAAATTGGCTCAAATCCGTGTGATAAATGCAGAAGATAAGTTTTTGTCATCTGTAGATATGGATGCTGTAAGACTATACCCTAGCAAAGATATACGAAATATAGAGTTTGTTCTCGTAGAGGGTGAACCATATACTAGATTTGAGCTTTTGCATTTTGGAGCTTTTGAGGTATTTGGATTTGGTAATCATATAGCACTTGATGCAGGATTGGCTATACTGGGTGCTTTGGAGTTAGGAGAGAGTATAGATGATATTCGTACTAATCTTCTAAATTACAAAGGTATCAAAAAGCGTTTTGATATAGTTCAAAATCGTGATGATTGTGTAGTGATAGATGATTATGGTCATCATCCAACAGAGATAAAAGTCACTATGGAGTCACTTCAATCATATAAATCTCTGCGTAATTTTAGCAAATTAAATATTATTTGGCAACCACACAAATATAGTAGAACCATGGATAATCTTCAAGCATTTATAGAGTGTTTTGATGGTGTAGATGAGCTTGTGATACTGCCGATATGGAGTGCAGGAGAGATACCTATAGATATTGACCTCAAAGGTGCATTTAGCAGATACAAGCTTCTGATGGCAGATAGTGTCACCAAAGAAGATGGCATAGTCAAAATCTATAAAGATGGACATATCATCAGGGAGTATAATAGTGGTCTCATCTCTGCTTTTGGTGCAGGAGATATTACATATCAAATCAGAGGGTTGGGATAGATAAGGGTAATTTAGTTATAACAAAAGATTTTAAAAGATATAATCTATCAAAATAATGATACCTTTATCTCTTTTGGTTATAATACCAAACTTTTCTGCAAAAGTAATCAAACTCTATTTTTATTATTTACACATATTGAAGTGTGTCATAGTTTGGTATCAGTTGCATAAAATAGGGTTCAATATAACCACTTGCAACTTTAGAACTACCTCTATTGACAAGCCGTATCACCCCAATATAAATATAAAAGAGACAATATGAAATTTATAGATTTTAACCTAAAAGAGACTATCCAAGAAGCCGTAACCGATGCAGGTTTTACAGAGCCTAGTCCAGTACAAAGAGATGCCATTCCTCTAGTCCTAGATGGTCATGACATCATAGCCCAAGCACAGACTGGTACAGGTAAAACAGCTGCTTTTGGTCTGCCTATTATGAGTATGATGGTAGCTGATGGTAGCGTAGAGGGACTTGTGATAGTTCCTACACGAGAACTAGCTATGCAGGTGAGTGACGAGCTATTTAGATTTGGTCAAAAAAGTGGTCTAAAAACTGCTACAGTATATGGTGGTACTCCTTATGGTAAGCAGATAGACCGTATCAAACAAGCCTCAATAGTCGTAGCTACTCCAGGGAGACTTCAAGACCTATTAATGAGTGGTAAAATCAAAATCAATCCATCTTTTGTAGTGCTTGATGAGGCTGATGAGATGCTAGATATGGGCTTTTTGGACGAGATTAAAAATATCTTTACATTCTTGCCAAAAGTTCGTCAAACTCTTATGTTTTCAGCAACAATGCCAAATGCAATACGCAAACTAGCAGAGCAAATCCTAAAGACTCCAAAGACTGTATCTATCACCAAATCAGAGAGTACAAACTCTAATATTACTCAATTTTATTATGTAGTTCAAGAGAGAGAAAGAGATGATGCACTAGTAAGACTAATAGATTATAAAAACCCTACTAAATGTATCATCTTTTGTAGAATGAAAAAAGAGGTAGATAGATTAGTAGCTCACATGACAGCACAAGGGTTCAAAGTATCAGGACTTCACGGTGATATGGAGCAAAAACAGAGAGAAGTAACAATCAGAGCATTCAAACAAGGTGGAATAGATATATTTATAGCCACAGATGTAGCTGCTAGAGGACTAGATGTCAATGATGTATCTCATGTATTTAACTACCATATACCTTTTGATAGTGAGTCTTATGTACATAGAATTGGTAGAACAGGTAGAGGTGGTAAAACAGGTGAAGCCATCACTCTAGTAAGTCCAAATGAGCTAAGAACAATCAAAAGAATAGAAAAAGATGTAGGAGCAAAACTTACTACACAAGTGATACCTACAAGAATGGAAGTACAAAACAACCGTTCAGATGAACTCATAGCCAAAATAGCAGAGACCAAAGTAACAGAAAAAGCTATCGAACTTGTCAAGACTCTACAACACGACATAGATATAGTAACCATAGCACACCTATTAGCATCTATGATACAGAGTGAAAACTCGGTCAAAGGTAAAGACAATATCGGTCTAGGATTAGAAGAGGTAGAGCTACTAATCCAAAGAGCTATGCAAAGCCGTGGAAATGGTGGAGGTGGTGGCAGAAACCGTAGCCGTGGAGGATACAGAGGAAACAACAACCGAAATGGTAGTGGTGGTGGAAACGGTGGAGGACGCAACAGAAGTTCAAACGGACGAAATGGAAGAAGTAGTGGTGGAGGAAGAGACAGCCGTAATGGTGGTCAAGGTAGTAGAGGGTAAACTACTTCTCTTCATATAATTTTGGTGTGTTGGGAAACACACCCTACTTTTCTCTTTTTTGGGTATAATAATAATTAAAAAAGGGATACGATAATATGCACATGAAATTTACAGAGGACTCGGGAGATAACTACTTTTTCTCTCAGCCACACCAACCATTTTTTGTTTTAGCTTTTATTAGTGCTATTTTTACTTTGACGATATTTTTATTGTCTTATAATAATATCATTCATCTTGCTATTAGTAGTATAGGATTTCATATATACGGTATTATTTATCTATCATTTACTCCTGCATTTTTTGCGTTTTTGTTTACTACTTTTCCTAGATTTGCATCTACTCCTACTATAGCCAAAGATAGATATATGCGTATATTTAGTATATTTTATCTAGGTGCTATACTATTTTTATTGGGTAGTTTAGTGAGTCCTGTATTTAGTGGATTTGGTATGGTACTTGTATTTGTAGGACATACTATGGGTGTGATGATACTTAGAGAGATATATCTTACTACTTCTATGACCGATAAGACGGATATACTATATATACTAATAGGTATGAGTTTTGGAGTCTTGTCTCATCTTCTGTTTCTATTGTCGGTGTTTTTTTATCAGCCTATTATGGGATTGTCTATTGAAATATCTGTTTATCTATTTCTATTTTTGGTTACATTCTCTGTAGCCCAAAGAATGGTACCATTTTTCTCTCACTCTATGGTCGATGCCAACAAGCCATTACTCAAAACTATAGTTATATTACTTGTATCTCATATCGTGTTAGAGGGGATATATACTCACCTATCTTTTATAGTAGATATAATATTAGCGATAGTTATAGCTAGAGAGATTTTTAGATGGAAGTTGGTATTTCCTCATCCAAATCCTCTGCTTTGGGTACTTCATACTGCATTATATTGGGTACCTGTATCGCTATTACTAGGTGCGATTACCAATCTGATGACACTTACTACAGATATATATTTTCTAGCACTAGATGTACATAGTATTACTATAGGGTTTGTATTTACTATGCTTATTGGATTTGGAACTAGAGTTACTTTGGGACACTCTGGCAATAGGATGGAAGCAGATAGATTGACTGTAATTATATTTTATTGGACGCAGGTTGTAGTATTTGCTAGAGTATTGGTCTCTATTGTAGCTAGTTTGGGATATGATATTATCATCTTTTTCAATATCTCTATAGTAGTATTTTTGATACTTCTTGTGGTATGGGGAGTTAGATTTTTTGATGTACTTATCCGTGGTAAGAAGCTAAAGTAGGTATAGATGAATAGTAAAAAACTAAACAAGATAAAGGTAGCAGGATTTATCCTAAAACCAAATGACCCTGATATAAAGAGCCTATATCTCAAAATCAAAAAAGAGTTTGAAGATAGAGATATAGAAGTGATACTATCTGATAAGTCTGCAAAGATGATAGGTCAAGATGGTGTGACATTTGATTATATGTGTAGAAATTCTGATTTTCTAGTATCGCTTGGTGGAGATGGTACTCTTCTATCTTTGGTACGCAGAAGCTATGGCTATCACAAGCCAGTAGTGGGGATAAATGCTGGTAATTTGGGATTTTTGGCAGATATTACTATAGATGATGTAGGTAACTTCTTGGAGCAATTGCACAATGGAGTATATCGAATAGATGATAGGATGATGATAGAGGGTTGCATCAGGTCAAAAGATGGAAAACAGAAGAAATTTTTTGCGTTTAATGATGTAGTCATCACTAGACCAGTGGTATCAAAGATGGTCAAGATAAATGCCTCTATAGATGGTGATTGGTTCAATACATACAAGGGTGATGGTCTTATTATATCTACACCAACTGGCTCAACTGCTTACAATCTAGCAGCAGGAGGACCGATGATGTATCCACTTACACAAGCGTTTATATTGACTCCTATATCTGCTCATTCATTGAGCAATCAAAGACCTCTTGTCGTTCCTGCTGATTTTACTATAGAGCTTAGTTCTCCAGAAGATAGAGTCATAGCCGTAATAGATGGTCAAGACAATTATGATATGAAAGAGGATGATATACTCACTATCAGAGGTGCATCACAAGGGGCGAAACTACTTCACAGAAAAGAGAGAAATTATTTCTCTGTGCTT
>DAOVZV010000054.1 GCA_030634925.1 Sulfurovum sp. | reverse complement strand
ATACACTCTCATCTTTGTTTCACATAGTTACATCACCCAAACTAACTAGGTAAAGCACTAACCCCACAAAAAAGCTTAAACATATTTCAGATAATATTATATTAATATTCTGTTAATACTCTATACTGTTTTAGTAAGAGAGGTTTGAATTTGGATTATCCACTTTCAAAGAGAATTATCAATGTAAAAGGGATTAATATGACTCATGTAATCACAGAACATCCGTATTTTGGTGTATTTGTTTTGTTTGCGTTAACAGCAGTGGCGTTTCCTGCAACACTTGCCTTAGCGAGGTTTATTTCTAGGAAATTTGCAAGGTTGGATACAGAGAAACTCAAATTATCCATATATGAATGTGGACCAGAAGTTACTAAACAACCAAATAGTATATCAGTACAGTTTTATCTGATAGCACTTTTATTTATACTTTTTGATGTAGAGATTATCTTTATGTTTCCTTGGGCTATAGATTTCAAGTTGTTGGGTTGGTTTGGTTTTGCAGAGATGATATTATTTATCTTACTTCTAGCAATTGGTTTTGTATATGCATGGAAAAAAGGAGCACTTGAATGGCACAGCATCAAGTAAATTACGCCTCATCGGCAGGGTTACCGATAGCCTTAACATCGGTAGATAAATTAGTAAACTGGGGGCGTTCAAATTCACTTTGGCCTTTGACTTATGGACTAGCTTGTTGTGCTATTGAGATGATGGCATCAGGAGCATCGAGATATGACTTTGACAGAATGGGTACTATCTTTAGAGCCTCTCCTAGACAAGCAGATGTGATGATATTAGCAGGAACTTTATCCAAGAAACATGCTGAATTTGCGAGACGATTATATGACCAGATGACAGAGCCAAAGTGGGTAATATCTATGGGTAGTTGTGCCAATACGGGTGGTATGTTTAATACTTATGCTACAGTCCAAGGTGTTGATAGAATTATCCCTGTTGATATTTATCTTCCAGGTTGTGCGCCTCGTCCAGAGACACTACAATATGCACTTATGATGCTTCAGACAAAAATCAGAAGAGAGTCTGCTGATATGAAGAAAAATACAAAGCAAGATTTGACTGTACAAACAGGTAGAAGAGCGAGGTTAATCTAATGAGAAAATATGTACCAAAAGATAGCGTTCAAGCTAAATCATATTATACAGATAGATTTTGGGTAGCTCCTAGAGTTCCTAGATTGACTGTAGAAGATGAGCATTTTCTATCTGTATTGGATGCTTTGGGAGATGATAGCAAAGAGTCTTATATAGAAGTAGGACAATTAGTTATTCATATAGAGGCAACTGACAATCTTAGAATTATCAAAAAACTCAAAGAAGAGTGTGGATATACGCAGTGTTCAGAGCAATCTGCTGTTGATTATTTGGCACAAGATGGTGAGTTTGAACTATTTTATCAGCTTCTAAATATCAATGAAGCAAAGAGGATTAGAGTAGTATGTCGTATCAAAGATGGTCAGGCTATTGAGAGTATTCATCCACTATACAAATCTGCCAACTTCGCAGAGAGAGAGATGTTTGATATGTTTGGTATCAAGGTAAACAATCATCCTTTCCTCAAAAGAATTTTGATGCCTGATGATTGGGAAGGTAACCCACTTCTAAAGACTTATCCACTTGAAGGTGATGAGTTTGCTTCTTGGTATGAGGTAGATAAGATTTTTGGAAAAGAGTATAGAGATATAATTGGACCAGAAATTAGAGACCCTGCTCATATAGATAGAGAAGATAGCAAGAGATTTTCAAGAGTCGGCTATGAAGTACCATTTGGTTCAGAGGTAGCAGAGGCGAAAAGTGAGCAAGAGATAGAATACAGCAAGACACTTTTGGTCAATTATAATAGTAAAAAGTCTAAAATACTAGACGAGAGAAGATAGGAGAGCTTATGCAAGTAACCAATAAATTAACTCCATTTTTTGAAAATCTCAACTTTGATAGAGATGACAATACAATGGTTATCAACTTCGGTCCTCAACATCCATCAGCACACGGACAATTGAGATTGGTGCTAGAACTAGATGGTGAGCAGGTAGTAAAAGCGTATCCTGATATAGGTTATCTTCACCGTGGTATAGAGAAGATGGCTGAGAATATGACATATAATGAGTTCTTGCCTACTACAGATAGACTAGACTATATGGCTGCTACTTCAAATAACTATGCTTATGCTTTAGCAGTAGAGAAGCTTTTGGATATAGAAGCACCAAGAAGAGCTCAAGTCATTAGAACTATGTTGCTTGAGTTAAATCGTATTTTGGGTCACCTATTCTTTATCGCAACTCACGCACTTGATGTTGGAGCTATGAGTGTATTTTTGTATGCCTTTAGAGAGAGAGAATTTGCACTAGACTTAATGGAAGACTATTGTGGTGCTAGACTAACGCATTCAGCTGTTAGAATAGGTGGTGTACCTCTTGACTTACCAGATAATTGGTTAGAAAATGTTGCCTCTTTCTGTGATAAAGTTGATTATGAGATAGACCATACATACAATCCACTTCTACAAGAAAATAGAATTTGGAAAATGCGTCTTGAAGATGTAGGTATTATATCAGCAGAAGATGCACTCTCTTGGGGTTGTAGTGGTATTATGCTTAGAGGAAGTGGTATAAATTATGATATTAGAAAAGAAGAGCCTTATGAACTTTATAGTGAATTAGATTTTGATATTCCTGTAAGTGATAGATGTGATAGTTATGGACGATATAGACTCTATATAGAAGAGATGAAGCAATCTACTAGAATTATTAGACAACTTGTTCCTATGTATGCAGAGACTTCTCCAGAGCTTATGGCTCACGCTCCACAATATATATCTGCTCCAAAAGAGGAGATAATGACACAAAATTACTCTTTGATGCAACACTTTGTATTGGTAACTCAAGGTATGAGACCACCAAAAGGTGAAGTGTATGTTCCTACAGAATCATCAAAGGGTGAGCTAGGCTTTTATATCAAATCAGAGGGTGAGCCTTATGCTTATAGACTCAAATGTAGAGCTCCTAGCTTTTTCCATACAGGACTACTTCAAGAGATTTTGGTAGGTACATATATAGCAGATGTTGTTACGATTATTGGTTCTACCAATATCGTATTTGGCGAAGTTGATAGATAAGGAATTAATATGAAAAGATATGATTTACGACACTTAAAAGATGAATTTTATGATAGGATGGTTGAGCTTATCGATAAGGGACTCAAAGTTGGTGAAGTTGGGATTTTTCTATTTGAAGTAGGAGATTTTAGTTCTATTCAAAAATCTGCTGATGTGGTCAAATCTAGTGGACATGAGCTTATGAATTCACTCAAATTCAATGAGGTAGATTGGACAATAGTAGTAAAAAAGGTAGATACTAGCCTCACTACAGAAGATAATACCGAGACAGAGAAGGCAGAGTAATGTCTGGGGTAATATTTTCTACTTGGAGGGATGAGTTTATTGACAACCGTAATAAATCATCTGATGAGTGGGACAAGACAGCATTTAAGCTACCAGAGACTTACCACGGAGATAGAAACTCCAAGGCATTTATAGGTTGGGATGGTGTAGCTATATTTGATGAAAATATAGATGCCGTTGAGTTAGCCAATAAGTATGCTGGTCAATATCAAGAGTATTCAGAAGCCTGTGGTAGATGTACACCAGGTAGATGGGGTGGTAGAATACTCTATGATTTATTAGACAAAATCGCAAGAGGTGAGGGTAGTCATGATGACATAATCCACCTCAAAGAGATTAGTCAAACTATGATGACTACTTCTAAATGTGAGATAGGTAAAACTGTGCCAAAGCCTATCTTGGACTTGATGGAACACTACAAAGAGCAGTTTGACCACTGTATAGATAATCAAACTCCATCAAAACACTACAACGGTGATACTTCCTATATAGCCAAAGTAACAGCACCTTGTACTGATATGTGTCCAGCACATGTTGATATTCCTGCGTATATTGAGGGTGTGAGAGATATGGTATTTACAGAGTCGTTGAGTGCTACTCGTCAAACTATGCCATTGGCTCATACTTGTGGACGAGTATGTCCTCATCCTTGTGAAGATGCTTGTAGGAGAGCAAATCTTGATGAGCCTATATCTATTATGGAACTCAAAAGACTTGGAGCTGATTATGAGACTGACCATGAAGTGCCTTGGCTTCACCCAGTAGAGCCAAAACCTGCTAGAAATGATGGTAAAAAAGTAGCTATTATTGGTGCTGGTCCTGCTGGACTTACAGCAGCCTATTATCTAGCAGTAGAGGGTATTCAAGTAGATATTTTTGAAGAGCTTCCAGTAAATGGTGGTGAAGTAGCTGTAGGTGTTCCTGAATATCGTATGCCTATAGGTAAATACAACAAAGATATTGATTTTGTTCTTGATATGCCAACAGTTAGTATCACTAACAATCACAGAGTTACAGCCGATAGACTAAAAGAGATAGAAGCAGAGTATGATGCTACTATGCTTGGATTTGGAGCGAGACTATCCAAAAAAGTAAGAGCCAATAATGAAAATACCAAAATGGGTGGTTATTGGGGTGCTATAGAGATGCTAGACAAGGTAAACTTGTGGCATAAATATGGTATCGGAAGTCCTGCGTCAAATGAGCTAAAAGGTAAAACTGTAGTTTGTGTTGGTGGTGGATTTACCTCTATGGATGTTGTGAGATGTTCTATCCGTGAGGGTGCAAAAAAAGTAATTATGCTCTATCGTAGAGATGAGAAGACGATTATTAGAAATACAACTTACGAAGAGTATCATGAAGCAGTAGAAGAGGGTGTTGAGTTTATATTCCATTCGGCTATTGAAGAGATTTATGATGATGGTGAGAATATCAATAAACTCAAAATCAATAAATTTGAATTAGTTCCTGACCCTGATGGTGGTAGAGCTCAATTAGTCAAGATAGTAGATGGTGATTTTGATATAGAAGCTGATTATCTTATCCCTGCTGTATCACAGGCACTTGATACTCAAATCCTACCAGAAGATTGGAATTTGGAGATGACCTCTTGGAACTCTATCTTGACCAATGGTAAAGATTATATGACTTCAAGAGATGGGTTATTTGCATCAGGTGACTGTGAGTATGGACCTATGACAATTGTCAATGCCGTAGGACAAGCAAGAAGAGCAGCATCTGTGATGAGTAGATATATCTATGATGGTAAATGTACGCTTCTTGATGATGAGATTATGGAAGACCACTTAAACAAACTAAGAGTCTATGACAAAAAAGAAAAAGTCACTGGTTGGATGCCAAATATCCCTAGGGAAGTGAGTGAAAAGCTTTCAACAGAAGAGAGGATAGACAATCAAAAAGAGGTCAATCTAGGTTTTACTGGACAAGAGGCTATCTCTGAAGCAGAGAGATGTATGCGTTGTTATTATATATCTATGGTGGCGATATAATGAATACAAAAACAGATAATAAAAATAGACCAATTAGTGTCACAATAGATGGCAAAGTGTGCAAGAGTACATTTGGCAAAACTATACTTAATATAGCTAGAGAGAATGATATATATATTCCTACTATGTGTTATCTCACCAAAGTCAAGCCTATTGGGGCTTGTCGTATGTGTGTTGTAGATGTAGAGGGTGTGGATGGAGCTATATTATCTTGTCAAGAGAAGGCAACTGATGGAGCTGTAATCACAACTCAAAATGCAGAGTTAAATACAGAGAGACAAAATATTATGAAACTCTATAATGTAAATCACCCTTTAGAGTGTGGAGTATGTGACAAGAGTGGAGAGTGTGATTTACAAAACAAAACGCTAGAGTTTGGATTAGAAGAGCAACCATTTACTACAAGAGACCAACATAGACCAGTAGAAAACTGGGGACATGTAAGTTATGACCCAAGTTTATGTATCATGTGTGAGAAGTGTGTAAAAGTCTCCACAGAGATTACGGGAGATGAGGCACTATCTTTGCAGTTTGGTGGATACTCTTCAACTATTCTCAACAACAAACAAGACAAAAACTACGCTTCACTAGGTGAAGCAGCATCTGTTTGTCCTGTGGGTGCATTGGTAGATAGTAGTTTCAAATATAGCTCAAATGCTTGGGAACTAGAAAAAATACCAACGGCTTGTACTCATTGTGCAGGTGGATGTTCTATGAGCTATGAAGCCAAAAATGATACTATCTATAGAGTCTCTAATCCTTATGAGTTTAGTTCATTATGTGGAGCAGGTAGATATGCTTTTGATTATGCAAATAGTGAAGTGACTAAAGACAAAAAATCATTTGATAAGGCAGTTGAAGCATTTAAAAATGCCAATAGCATTATATTTGCATCTCAAATTACCAATGAAGAGGCTTTTATCTTGCAAAAGATAAAAGAGACTACAGGAGCGAAACTTATATCTAATGAGGCTAGGGCATATCAGAAATTTATGCAAAGCTTTTCACAGATTACTGGTAAATCTCTATATAGTGGAACACTAGATGCTATATCATCATCAAATGCTATTATGGTATTGGGTACAAGAGTAAATGATGACTCTCCAATAGTCAAATATCATATCAATATGGCAAGTAAGTGGAATAGGGCTAGAGTAGCATATATGCACTCACTAGAAGATATTGAGATGAAAAATATAGTTACACAGTTTATCAAGTATGAAGTAGGAAGTGAAGAGGGTGTAACAGCTCTTTTGGTTGATACTCTACTTAAAGATATTGAGTTACCTGTAGGTGTGAGAGCATTTTTGGATGATTTGGATATTGGTAATCTGAGTGCTGAGTCCAATGTAGGAGAAGAGGAGCTAGAAGATTTAGCAAAATCATTAATCAAGAAATCTGGCTTCTCTTTGGTTGTAGGAAGTGACCTTTATGCACACCCTCAATCAGCTAATATAGCAAAACTATTGGCACTATTAGAGAAATATGCACACTTCAATGTCGTATGTATCCCACCATCTAGCAATGCTATGGGTGTATCT
>DAOVZV010000247.1 GCA_030634925.1 Sulfurovum sp. | reverse complement strand
TCTAACAACTGGGTACTAAAAAGTGTATATTTCGAATATATCCTAACAGGACGCAAAAACCATATAATGATAAGTGAAGTGGAACATCCATCTATCATCGCTACGGCTAAGTTTATTGAAAGTATGGGATGTAGAGTGACATATTTGCCTATCAATAGCGAGGGAATTGTAGATGCTCAAAGCGTCAGAGACAATATCACAAACAAAACAGCACTAGTATCTGTAATGTGGGCAAACAATGAAACTGGTGCTATATTTCCAGTCCAAGAGATAGGTGATATATGTGAAGAGAACAAAGTTCTATTTCACACAGACGCAGTACAAGCTATAGGTAAAGTACCAGTAGATGTACAATCTTTCAATGTTGATTATCTTACATTTTCTGCTCACAAGTTCCATGGTCCAAAGGGTGTAGGTGCATTGTATATGAAAAAAGGCAAAGAGCTTATGCCTCTTCTCCATGGTGGTTCTCAAATGGGTGGACACCGTTCAGGTACACTCAATGTATCAGGTATCGTCGGAATGGGTAAAGCTATGGAACAAGCCGTAGATGCACTTGATTTTGAGATGACTGAGATAAGAGAGATGAGAGATGATTTCGAAGATGAGCTTTTGAAAATAGAAGATACATTTGTAGTAACTCCCCGAAGTAAAAGAACACCAAACACTATACTCATATCATTTAGAGGTATAGAGGGTGAGTCTATGCTATGGGACTTGAACCGTGCAGGAATTGGTGCGAGTACAGGAAGTGCATGTGCTAGTGAAGATTTAGAAGCCAACTCTGTGATGGAAGCGATAGGAGCTGATGATGATTTGGCTCATACAGCTATCAGATTTTCATTGAGCAGATACACAACTCAAGAAGAGATAGACTATACGCTTGACATTGTCAAAGAAGCAGTCACAAGATTGAGAGGTATATCAAGCTCGTATGCTTATGCACCAGAAGGTCATGAAAGTGGATTAGATTCACATCATCACTAATAGGTCTAATATGTAGGTTCGATTTCATCGAACAGATGGAACACAAAATATAAAGTATAAAGGAAATATCATGGGTATAGATAGCTTAGTAGGTGGTACAATCTGGGACGAATATAGCAACAAAGTCACAGACTTGATGAATAATCCACAAAATATGGGTGAAATAACACAAGAACAAGCAGATGAAATGGGTGCAAAGCTCATCGTAGCAGACTTCGGAGCAGAGAGCTGTGGAGATGCTGTACGATTATATTGGGCTGTCAATCCTGATACAGATATGATTTTATTGTCAAAGTTCAAAAGCTTCGGATGTGGTACAGCGATAGCTAGTTCAGACACAATGGCTGAACTGTGCAAAGGCAAAACAGTAGATGAAGCCGTCAAAATCACAAATATAGATGTAGAGATGGCTATGCGTGACAATCCTGATACTCCTGCCGTACCACCACAAAAGATGCACTGTAGCGTAATGGCGTACGATGTAATCAAAAAGGCAGCAGGACAATACAAAGGCGTAGATATGGAGAGCTTTGAAAAAGAGATAATAGTATGTGAATGTGCTAGAGTATCCCTATCAACACTCCAAGAAGTCATCAGACTAAACGACCTCACCACAGTAGAAGAGATAGCAGACTACACCAAGGCAGGAGCATTCTGTAAGTCATGTATTCGCCCTGGAGGACACGAAGCCAAAGATATTTATCTAGTAGATTTACTAGACGAGTACGAGAAAGAGAAGATGACCAAATCAGCAGACACCATAGCAGACGGTGGAAGCGTAGCATTCGCTCAGATGACAATAGTCCAAAGGATAAAAGCCGTCGATAAAGTAGTAGATGACAACATCCGTCAAATGCTAATAATGGACGGAGGAGATATGGAAATCCTAGACATCAAAGAAAACGGAGCAAACTTCGATATCTACATCAGATACCTAGGAGCATGTAGTGGATGTGCAAGTTCAAGCACAGGAACACTATTTGCTATAGAGAATATCTTGAAAGAAAAATTGGATGAGGGTATTCGGGTTTTGCCTATATAGGTTTTACTTGTTCTATAGCTCAAGAGCCTCTTTCACAGTTTCTAAAATGGGCGAACTAGTTAGAAGTAGCTAGTTGTCACCTGATTCTAAAGTTCCTATAAAAGTATTTTATGAGAGGGGCAGATAAATATTACTTAGGTATAATACACTAATAAAATAAATTATTAAGGCTTAAAAGTGAGAATCAAGACATTGTCAATAGAAAATTTATGGGATAAATATACATTTTCTATTGATTTTAATGAACAAATTAGTATTTTAATTGGTAAAAACGGTAGTGGAAAATCTACAATTTTACATTTACTTGATGAATTATTATCTAATGGTAAAAAAAATTATTTTTATAATTTTAAAAAAGCAGAACTATTCTTTTCTAATAAAGATAGTATATCAATAGAACAAAAAAATTTTAATATAAGAGATGAACTTAAAAAAAATAATCAAGTAAGTGAAAATGAACTTAAAATTTTACTTAAAAAGTTAGAAAAAGATATTATTCAACAAATAAATAATAATAAAGAAAAAATATATATACCTTTAGCCTCTAAAAAAGCTTATCCCAAAACAACTATCAATTATTTATTTCTTAGCACTTTTGATATGGAGATGAAAAATAAAGAGTTACATCAAAAACATTATGATAACTCAGAGATTAAAACAGAATTAGAT